>JADJXA010000010.1 GCA_016716065.1 Candidatus Leptovillus gracilis
GAGCCTGCTGGTGGGCAACCTCAACCTGGGGATGCGGCTGGCGCTGGCGCTGGGCATCTACGCCACCGGCCTGACGACTTATCTGCTGGCCCGCGACCATTTCTCCAAACCGGCGGCACTGGTGACGGCCGTTGCCGTTATGTACGCCCCCTACTTCGCCTTCGATGTTTACTTTCGTGGCAACCTGGCCGAATCGCTGGCCTGGCCGCTGCTGCCCCTGGCGCTCTGGGGCATGGGCCGATGGGTCCGCACCCCCCAACCACGCTGGCTGCTGCTAACGGCCGTTACCTACGCCGCCATCCTCCTCACCCACAACGTCTTTGCCCTGATTTTCAGCCCGCTGCTGGCGCTTTACGGAATCTGGGAAATTGTCAATTGTCAATGGTCAATGGTCAATGGTCAACGGCGAAAATTGACAATTCACCATTGGCTGTTAACCATTGGCAATTCTCTTCTCCCCCTCCTCCTCGGTCTCGGTCTCTCCGCCTTCTTCTGGCTGCCGGCCATCGCCGAACGGGGATTGGTCCACAGCGACCGGCTGCTGGTTCCGCCGGTGTTTGTCTATTGGGGCAACTTCGTCACCCTGCGCGAGATTTTCGCCGCGCCGCAAACCGTCCACCCGGACCTGATGAACCCGTCGCCGGCGCGGGCGCTGGGGCTGGTTCCGCTGCTGCTGGCGCTGCCGGCCCTCACCATCGGCTGGTGGCGGCTGCGTCCAGAGCCGCGCCGCCAGGTTGTCTTTTTTGGCCTGGCAACGGCCGTCTACGTGTTCCTGATGACGGCCGTGTCCGACCCCCTCTGGGCCAACCTGCCGCTGATCGAATACGTGCAGTTCCCCTGGCGCTTGCTCGGCCCGGCCGCCCTGACGCTGGCGATGTTGGTCGGCGCAAGTGTGGACGCTTTGGGGAGACGGGGAGACGGGGAGATGGGGAGACAGGGAGATGGGGAGATGGGGAGATTTTTTCTCCCGGTCTCCTTGTCTCCCGTTCTCCCGGTCTTCTTCACCGCGGCTCTCATCCTGGCCGACCTGGCCTGGCTGGACGCCCGCTTTTGCCCTGGCCTGGAAAACCCGACCATTGCCGATATGCAGGCATTTGAACGCGACAGCGCCACCATCGGCACGACGGCGAAGGGGGAATACCTGCCGCGCACAGTGGAATATATGCCCGACCAACCGGCTACGGAACCATTTGCGCCACTGCCGGACACGGCCGTTCTCCAATCCGCCACCCGCGCTCCTCTCCGCCTGGAAGCGGCCATCCGCGCCAGCGCCCCCTTCACCCTGACGGCCAACATTTTCGATTACCCCGGCTGGCGCGCCGAACTAGACGGCGCGGCCGTCCCGGACGGCCGCGCCGTCCCCATCACCCCCACCCCAGGAACCGGCCTCATCTCCATCCCCATCCCCCCCGGCGACCACACCCTCACCCTCCACTTCGGCTCCACCCCCCTGCGCACCGCCGCCAATGGGGCATCGTGGGCCAGCCTGTTCGTACTCGCCGTCATCGTATTCCGTAAGCCGTATTCCGTATTCCGTGTTCCGTAAGCCGTATTCCGAAATCCGAAATCCGCAACCCGTTCACAATTCACAATTCACAATTCACAATTCACAATTCACAATTCTCTTCCTCGCCCTCTTCCTTTTCGCTCTCATCCACCTCCTCCTCCCCCGCGCCGAAACCCCACTGCGCCGCTCGGGGTTGGCCGGACTGGCGGAAACGGCCGTCTTCACCAACAACCTCATCCTGCGCGACTACCAGATCGCCAGCCGCACCCTGGCCGCCGACGACGCCCTGCTCATCACCGCCACCTGGCAGGCCGGCGGCGAGGTAGACCGCGCCTACCGCGACACCGTGCGCCTGATTGGGCCAGACGGCAATTTGTGGAGCGAAAAAACGGCCGTTGCCCCCCGCGTCTTCCGTGCCGCCGGCCCGACACAGACCTGGCCGGCGAACCAATACGCCGAATCGCAGCATTTGCTGGAGCCGCTGCCCGGCACGCCGCCCGGAACTTATCGCATTGAACTCATTTTGTTCGACAAAGAGACGCTGGCAACCGCGCCGACCACCGACGGCCGTCTCACTCTCGACCTGGGCACAGTGCAAGTCACCCGACCGCGCCAGGCGGCCCGGCCAACCGCCCAGTACAACGCCGACTTCGCCTGGGGTGATGTGCGTCTGACCGGCTACAGTCTGGACCGCGCCGCAGCCGCCCCCGGCGATCCCTTCCTGCTCACCCTCATCTGGCAGGCCGACGCCGCGCCCGACGCCAATTACCTGGCCCGCCTGAGTCTGCTGGCCGCTGACGGCCGTGCCGCCTTCCAACTCGATTTACCGCCCGTGCGCGCCGACTTCCCCACCGGCCAATGGCAGGCGGGCGACGTCTGGCGGGGGCAGCACAGCTTCCGCCTGCCGGTAGATTTAGCCAGCGGCGACTACCACTGGCAGCTAACCCTGTGCGACGATCAATGCCGCGCCCCCATCGCCGATCTGGGCGCGCTCACCATCACCGCTCCCGACCGCCTTTTTACCACGCCGCCGCTGGACATCCCCCTGAACGCCCAATTCAACACCCTCACCACCCTGCTCGGCGTTAACTTCACTCCCGGTCTCCCGGTCTCCCTAACTCCCACCCTCATCTGGCGTGCCGAAACAGAGACACCCACCAGCTACCGCGTCTTCGTCCATCTGGTGGACGAGGCCGGGCAAATCGTGGCCCAATCAGATGGTGAACCGGCCGGCTGGACGCGCCCCACCACCGGCTGGCTGCCCGACGAAATCATTCTGGACGCGCACACCCTGGACTTGAGCAGCGTGCCGCCCGGCGTTTACCAGATCAACGTCGGTTTGTATGATCCGGTGGGCGGCGGGCGTGTGCCGCTGCCGGATGGGGCAACGGCCGTTACCATTCCCAATATCACCATCCCATGAACCGCGCACTCTCCCGCTACACCTGGCTGGCGCTGCCAACAATCCTTCTTCTGACCGCTGCTTTGCGTTTCTACCGGCTGGACCAACTACCGCCCGGCCTCTGGTTCGACGAAGCGTGGAGCAGCGTCGCTGCCCGCGACAGCGCTGCGCAGGGGCTTTACCCTGTCTACTACGCCGCCAGCTTTGGCGGGATGCATCCGGCCATCGTCTACCTGGCCCGTCTGGCCAACGCCCTCAGCGACTACCCCCTTTCCCTGCGCTACGCCGTCGCCGTTGTCAGCACTTTAACGGTGGGCGTCGCCTTCTTTGCCTACAGCGCTGTTTTTGAATTAGACAGCCGTAAACCGTATTCCGTTTTCCGTAAACCGTTTTCCGAACTTCACCATTCACAATTCACCATTCACCATTCATAATTCCTCCTCTCCCCCCTCATCCTCGCCATCACCTATCCGTTTGTCCATTTCAGCCGGATGGGGTTTGAGTCCAGCCTGCCCGTGCTGGCCGGGCTGCTGGTGTTTTGGAGTCTGGCGCTGGCCTTGCAGCGCCAGCGGGCAGGCTGGTTTGCTCTGAGTGGCGCTGTGTTAGGGCTGTCGCTGTACAGCTTCGACACGGCGCGTTTTTTTCCCTTTGCTCTGTCGGCAGCCTATTGGGGCGTCGTCCTGGTCCACCGACGGCGGGAATGGCGGCGTTATCTGGGCTGGTATGGACTGCTGGCGGGCACGGCCGTTCTTGTTTTCCTGCCGCTCGGCCTTTACGCCTTTACCCACTGGGACGCCTTCGCCGGGCGCGTCGGCGTAGCCACCTACAACACCCTCGGCCCGGGCGCCGCCTCCGTGCCGCTGACCCTGCTGCGCAACCTGGGGCGTACGCTGGCTGGGCTGTTCTTGCCCGGCTTTGGCGACGTGATCGCCCGCCACAACCTGCCTGGCCGCCCTGTGTTTGATCCTTTTCTGGCGATTCTGTTTGGCGTTGGCCTGGCGCGATTGGTCTGGACATGGCGACGGCCGTCTTCCATCCTCCTGGCCTCCTGGGCTTCCGTCATGCTGCTGCCGGTCATCCTCACCGATGGCGCGCCGACCTACACGCGCATCTTTGGTGCGCTGCCCGCTCTGGCGGCCATTGCGGCGCTGAGTTGGGATTGGGGATTGGGGATTGCGGGTCGCGGCGAGGGTGTGCCGCAATCCTCAATCCGCAATCCACAATTTCTCGTCCTCGTTTTGCTGGCGTTTAGCCTGACCACCACCATCCGCGACTATTTCGTCCACTGGGCCGCTTTGCCCCAGTTGTTTGATGATTTTCAGGTGGCCGAGTGGCAGGCGGGCCAGGCGGCGCTGGCGGCATTGGCCGAAGGGGATGTGTTTCTGGTCCCCAACCAGATCGATGAGAGCCACCCCACGTTGGATTGGCTGCTGCACGATACGGCCGTGCGCCCCCTGCCGCCTGACTGTTTCGTTTACCCGGCGGATGGGGAACGGACGTTCACCTACCTCATCCACACCCCCTCCGCCCCCGACGCTCTGACCGCGCTGCAAACCGCCTTCCCCACCGGCCAAACCACCGCCGCCGTCGTCAGCCCACTCACCGGACAGACGTTGTATGAGAGGTTTAATGGTCAATGGTCAATCGTCAACGGCCGTACCCGCCTCCGAAATCCGCAATCCGAAATCACCTTCGGGGCCATCCAACTGGTGAACAGCCCGGTGGTCGGCGTGACGGAAACGGCCGTTCTCATCCCCCTCGTCTGGTACGCCGCCGACCAACCGACCGGCGACCATACCCTGTTTGTCCACCTCTACCCCGCCGGGCAGGAAAATGGCCCACCGCTGGCGCAGTTAGACGTACAACCCTGCCTGCCCACGGCCCAATGGCGGCCCGGCGACGCTATCACCGAAACCTACGCCCTGCCCCTGCCGCCCGATTTGCCACCCGGCGACTACACCCTGGCGCTCGGCTGGTATACCTGGCCGACGTTCGAGCGGCTGCCGGTTGCGGGGACAACGGCCGTTCTCCCCAACAACCGCCTGCTCCTCCAATCCATCACCCTGCCGCCGGACGCCGCGCTGGGCAGCTATGCCCTCCGCCTGGGCTGGTACGAGCCGGTGACGGGGGAGCGCTTGAGAGAGGTTGTGATTGATCCGTAAGCGGAATCGGAATACGAGTTAGATTCCATGACAAAACGACTGACTTCCAACCATTTGAACCTTCTCTGTCTTCTGCTCCTGGCGGCGGGTGGGCTGTGGGGCGTGGGGCGCGCCCGGCAGACGATGGCCCAATTTACCCAGACGCCGCCCGACTTTGACGAGGCGGTGCATCTGCTGCCGGTGCGCCAACTGGCCTACGATTTGCAGCAGGGCGACCTGGGCGCGTTCTTGCGCCATACGCTGAATCAGGACCAACTGGCGGCGTACCCGTTTTTCCATTCCTGGCTGATGGTTCCGGCCTGGCTGCTTGCGCCGGGCATCACCACGGCGCGGACGATGAGCGCGGTGTATCTGGCGCTGGCGGCGCTGGTGGCTTTTGGCTTGGGACGTGATCTGGCGCGGAACGGCCGTTCCCCCTGGTTAGCCGGTCTGGTCGCCGGGGCGCTGACGCTGCTGGCGCTGCCCTTGTGGGCTTACGCGGCGCTGGCTTACCTGGAGGGGGCCGGGCTGCTGGTGACGTTGTTGGCGCTGTGGGTTTACGGCCGTAGCCATCCACCGCAAGCGCCCCACACCCATCGTTACGCCGCGCTCACCAGCCTGGCCGTCGCGGCCGCTTTGCTGACCAAATACAACTTCGGCCTGTTCCTGGCGGGCGGCATCATCCTGAATGAACTCATCACCCTCTGGCTGGCGGACCGCGCCGGGCGGTTAGGGGAATGGCGGCGGCGCTGGCTGTGGTTGGGTGGGCCGGCGGCGCTGGTGGCGCTGCTGTGGTTTGCCTGGCCGGGACATTGGGCGCGGTTTGTGGCGTTTAGCGGCGCGCAGCAGGGCGCATTGACCATTGGGGAACCGGCAAGTTGGCTGTTTTACCCGCGCAGTTTGCTAACGCAGTACAGCGCGGGCTGGCCGGTGGCTTTGCTGCTGGTCGCCGGGCTGCTTTATGGCCTGTGGCGCTGGCGCGATTTCCGGGGCGCGGTCGCTGCTGGCTTATTTGTTCGTGAGTTGGCTGCTGCTGGTAACAGTGCCACAGAAGGAGACGCGCTTTTTGTACACGGTGGCGCCGGTCGCTTTTGTGCTGGCGGGCGGTTGGGCAGCAGCGGCCGATGAATGGCTGGCGCGGCAGGTGGGGTGGCGGCGCACGGTGTTGGTGACGGTGATGGGGTTGTGGCTGGTGGCGGGGATAACGGCCGTTGCCCAACGCTTCCGTTTGTTCGATGAGACCCTGGCCGCCGGTTACGCCAGCGCCCCAGAGACCACTTCGTTGTATCGGTTTGTTCAGGAGCATACGCTGGCCCAGGGCGAAGGCGTGTATTTGCTTAATAGCTGGCATCTGTTCAGCCACCCCGCCCTGCTGTGGACTTACTACGACGCGGCCCCAGACAGCCCGCTCGCTTATGACGACGGCTTGTTAGACGCCGGAGTCGTCCCCGAACCGACGCCCGCCAACCAGGATGCGTTCATCGCCGATTTGCGCCAACGAGACATCCGCTACGTGGCGACGATTGATGGCAGCCCGGCCGGAAGTTACACCGGCTGGGCGATCATGGAGCCGTTGTTGGCGCGGGGGCTGGTGGAACACGTGGTCAGTTCGCCGGTAACGGCCGTGCCCGTCTTCGGTTTTGCCGCTCAGGAGGCGCTGCTGCGCGGAGATACACCCCAGGCCGCTCATGGGCAAGACGCCATCACCCTTCAGGTTCATCTCTACCGGGTCAGGGAATAGAGGAACTGGAGATTGGAGATTGGAGATGGTGATTCTCCAATCTCCAATCTCCAAAAGACGGTACAATCAGGCGCGATGAAACAACGCCTTCTGACTTTATTGGCCCTGGCTTTGCTGGCGATTCCGGCCGCGTCGCCTTTCTTTTTGCCCGGTGTGCCGCGCACCAACGACCTGTCGGCGCATCTGTTTCGCACCTTCTTTTTTGACCGGGCGGCAGATTGGGGCGGCTGGTGGCCGCGCTGGTCGCCGGACCTGGTTTACAGCTTTGGCTACCCGGTCTTCAACTTCTTCCCGTCGCTGTTCCACGCCGTCACATCTACGCTGAGCGATGTTGGCCTGCCGCTGCTGACGGCCTATCGGGTCGTGACTTACCTGCATTTCTTTGGGGCGGCAGTGGGCAGTTACCTGTTAGGGCGGGTGGCGCTGCGCAGTCGGGCGGCCGGCTGGGCGCTGGCGTTGGTGTACACCTACAGTCCCTACCTGCTCTACGACGCCCACGTGCGCGGCTCTGCGCCAGAAACGCAGGCGTTGGCGCTGCTGCCCTGGCTGGTGCTGGCAATCTGGAAAAGTGCGGAGTGCGGATTAGAAGCCGCTCCGCGAATCCGAAATCCGAAATCCGAAATCCGAAATCCGAAATCGCCGTTTTGGGTGTTGGCAACGGCCGTTCTCTTTGCCGCGACCTTTCTCAGCCATCCGGTGGTGTACCAGATTCTCATCCCGATTGGGTTGTGGCTGCTGCTAAAGGCGTGGTTTGCGCGGCGGGACGGCCGTTTCTGGGCATCACTTGTCGGGCCGGTGGTGGGCATTGGGTTGGGCGGGCTGCTGGTGGCCTTCTTCTGGCTGCCTGCCTTTGCCGAAGTGGGCCTGGTGCAGGCCGATCGCAGCATCAGCCAGGGATACGCCTACCAGAGCAACTTCCTGTCGCTGGCCGATATGCTGCGCTGGCCGCGCATCCCGGCCGACCCGGCGCTGGTGAATCCGCCGGTGGTGCGGGCGCTGCCGGTAGTGGGGCTGCTGTGGGCGGCGCTGTTTTTGGCCTGGCGCTGGCGCAAAACAGCCCGGCCACAGCGCGAGATTGTGGTGACGTGGACGGCCGTTCTGCTGCTTTGCGTCTGGCTCATCACCCCCAGTTCCCAGTTCGTCTGGGACAACTTCCCCCTGCTGCGCCTGACATTTTACCCCTGGCGGCTGCTCAGCATGGCCTCGCTGGCGACGGCGATACTGGCCGGCGTGGCAGCCGGGGAAATTGTCAATTGTCAATGGTCAATGGTCAATGGTCAACGGTTAACCATTGGCAATTGGCTATTAACCATTGACAATTTCTTCCTCTTCCTCCTCACCATCCTCATCATCACCGCCAGCATCCCCTGGTTGTACCCGCCGCGGCAGGCGATGCCGGAGCGAGTGGATTTGGCATTGGCGTTGAGCGAAGAACTGCCGCCGCTGCTGATCGGCACGACGACGTTGGGCGAATTTTTGCCGCAATGGGCCGCCGAACTGCCGCCGCAGGAACCGGCCCAAAGCGCCCTCATCGCCCAGGACAACCCGGATCGTTTGCAGCCCACCGCCGGCCTGACCTGGACGCTGCAAAGCGCCAACCCAATTGACGCGGTGTATCAGGTGACGGCCGCACGGCCGTTAACCATCACCTACAACCAGTTTTATTTTCCCGGCTGGCGGGCCTGGCTGGATGGCGCGCCGCTGCCCATCACCCCATCCACGCCGCATGGCCTGATCACCGCCGCCGTCCCAGCCGGCGACCATGCGCTGCGCCTGGCCTTTGGAACCACCCCGGCGCGCACCGCCGGCTGGGTGATTAGTGGGCTGGCGCTGGCCGCCTGCCTGGGAATGGCTTATTGCGGATTGCGGATTGCGGATTGCGGAGTAGACCTTCCGCAATGCGCAATCCGCAATCCGCAATTCCTCCTGGGGTTAACGGCCGTTCTCGTCTGGCTTTTTTTCACGGTTGTGGACACGCCGCTGCGCCGGTCAACGCTGCTGCCGGACGGGGTGTGGGGCCAACCGACTATCACGCCGTTGGATTTTGCCGGGGAGCTGCGCCTGTTGAGCTTTGCGCAGTCGGCGGCAGCCATCGCCGCCGACGAGACCATCGAACTGACGCTGTACTGGCAGGCGCAGCGCGCCATTGGCGTGCCCTACGACGTGGGCGTGCAGGTGTTGGATGAGAACGGCCGTCAATGGCAGGCGGGGGTGCATCGCCCGGCCGACTGGCGTTTTGTCGGCGCCGATCCCGGCCGCCGGACAGCTATCGGCTGGACCCGTTTGTGGTGGAATTGGCCGATGGCGCGCCGCCGGGAGCTTATACCTTCCTGGTGGGACTGGTGCGCAGCGATACCGGGCAGACGGTAGCCGCCCATGAATTAGGCGGTTTTGCGCTGACGCGGCCGGGCAGCGGGGCGCGGCAATTGGAAGAGGGGATGATGGCGGCGGCGGAAACGGCCGTCTCGCAAAATCTCCGCCTCCTCGGCACGCGCCTGGACCGGCGTGAAGCCGCGCCGGGCGACGTGGCACGGGTGACGGCCGTGTGGCAGGCGGCGGCTGGTGTGGCGACCAACGAATTTGAACTGCAATTGGTGGGGGAAGATGGCACGGCCGTTCTCCGCCAATTTGTGACCATCGCCGCCGATTATCCATTGGCCCAATGGCAGCCCGGCGACCGGCTGCGCAGCGAGACCATCTTGCGTTTGCCGCCCGGGTTAGACAGCGGCGACTACACCTGGCGGTTGTTGTGGGGCGACCAGGATGTGGCGCTGGGCGACCTGCGCGTGGCTGCCCCAGAACGCAGTTTTACGCCGGTGGCGGTGGATACGGCCGTGAACGCCACCTTCAGCGACCTCGCCACCCTGCTAGGCGTTAGCTTCTCCCCGTCTCCCGCTCACCCCCTCTCTCTATCTCCCATTCTGGTCTGGCGCGCTGAACGGGAGATGACAACCAGTTACCGTGTTTTTGTGCATCTGGTGGATGCGGCGGGGCAGATCGTTGCCCAATCGGACGGCGAACCGGCAAATTGGGGCCGCCCGACAACGGGCTGGCTGCCGGGCGAGATTGTGGTGGATGAATACACATTGATGCTGCCGGATGCGCTGCCAGACGGTCGGCTGCGTTTGCGCCTAGGGCTGTATGACCCAGAGACAGGGGAACGGCTGCCGGTGGCAGCGGCCGATTTTGTGGAAATTGCCTTGCCCGATGGGTAAGGCGTTACGCCTCGCCTGTTACCTGCCCTTTTGTTTTATGCCGCAGCCGCCATTCCCGCACCACCAAAATACCTAACGTCAGCGCCGTCAGGGGCACGACAAATTCCAACATGACAGCGCTGAAATTGGGCAGCGCGTCGTGCTGCGTCGCCGCCAGCACCAGATACAGAGTGTAGGCGATGTAATAAGCCAGAAAAACAGCCCCTTCCCAACGGGCGATCAGATTGCCGGTGAAGAAAATCGGCAGCGTTGCTATGGTCACGGCAACCATCACCGGGATATCGAAGCGGATGACTGCCGGGGCCACCGAGATGCCGCTGGGCGTAATCAGGCCCGTCAGGGCCAGCACCGCCATAATATTAAACAAGCTGCTGCCAATGGCGTTGCCAACAGCAATGTCTTTTTCCTGCCGCAGCGCCGCCAAAACAGATGTCGCCACCTCCGGCAAAGACGTTCCGGCGGCGATGATCGTCAGCCCAATAATCAATTCGCTCAGTCCGAAGATGCGCGCCAGAGAAACAGCGCCATTTACCAACAAACGCGAGCCAAACACTAGCAGGATCAGCCCCAACGCCACCAAACCCAAATTAATCGCCCAACCCTGCCAGCCTTCAATGCCAGCGCTGTATTCCTCGGCGTACTCATCTTGCACCGCCTTTGTCTCGCGGCGGCTTTTGCGGACGAGAAAGACGATGTAAACCAGCAGCCCGGCGAACAACAGCCCGCCCTCCCAACGGCCGACCAACCCATCGGCGGCCATCCACCAGAACAGCAGCGACACGCCAAGAAGCAGCGGCGCGTCTAGTCGGATGAGCTGCTGGTCTACAATCAAAGGGGTGATGAGCGCCGACAGTCCTAAAATGACCAGGATGTTAAAAATATTGCTGCCAACCACATTGCCGATGGCAATATCCGCCTGTCCCTGGAAGGCGGATTGCAGGCTGATGGCTAACTCTGGCGAACTGGTGCCGAAGGCGACCACTGTCAGGCCAATGATTAGCGGCGAAATGCCCAGGGCGGCGGCCATGCGCGATGCGCCGCGCACCAGGCCTTCTGCGCCAACAACTAATAAAACCAAACCGGCGATAAGGGATAGCGCTATTTCTAATGTCATCGTCTGTTTTTGTCTCCAGGAACGGCCGTTTTCGGTGCTGGGCGCTGATAATTACCCAAGCGCGCCAGCACACCGCTGCGTTTATACCGGCTTCCTCCGCCTCAGGCCACATTTGCTTGTTTTTCGCTAAGGGTTCATCTGTTTTTAACTTGTGAGATTGGACCAATCATGGAGATTGGTCCAATCTGGGCCATGTAATTTCTAGTTGATCACCAAGGTAGAACCAACTGAGCAATTGCTGCAATTGCTGTCAGAGTAAACTATCTGGGCGCACTTCGGAGTATAATCAAGCAAAACCCAGGCAGGGATTGCCCTGAACCTGAGGCTGATCGAATACAGGTATGAACTATGAACCGAACCGAACTGCTTAAGCAACAACTACAACAACGCATTCTCGTCACCGATGGGGCCACCGGCTCCCTGCTGCAAACCTACCAGCTCGACGAAGCTGGCTACCGCATGGAACGCTTCGCCGACTTCCCCTACGACATCAAAGGCAACCATGAAGTCCTCAACCTGACCCAGCCGGAGATCATCAAAGCGGTGCATACCGCCTACCTGGAAGCGGGCGCGGACCTGATTACTACCAATACGTTCAACGGCACGGCCGTTTCCCAGGCCGAATACCACATGGAACATCTCGTCTACGAGATGAACTACCACGCCGCCCGCCTGGCCCGCGAAGCCATCGCCGCCTTCAATCCGAAATCCGAAATCCGAAATCCGAAATTTGTCTTGGGCTCCCTCGGCCCGGCCAACAAAATGCTCTCCCTCTCGCCCGACGTATCCGACCCCGCCTTCCGCGCTGTCACCTTCGACCAAGTGGCCGCGGCTTACGCCGAGGCGGCACGGGGCCTGATGGATGGCGGCGCCGACGTGCTGCTCATCGAAACCATATTTGATACGCTGAATGCCAAAGCGGCCGTGTTTGGCATTCAAACGCTCTTTGAAGAGACGGGTAAAGAACTGCCCCTCATGATTTCCGGCACAATCACCGACGCCAGCGGCCGCACGCTGTCCGGGCAGACGATGGAAGCGTTTTGGTACGCCATCAGCCATGCACGGCCGTTGATTGTGGGCATGAACTGCTCGTTTGGGCCGGCGACGTTACGGCCGTATATCACCACCATCGCCAACCTGGCCGACACCTATGTCAGCCTCTACCCCAACGCCGGGCTGCCCGACGGCTTCGGCGGCTTCAGCGAAGAAGTGGACGACATGGTTCCCGTACTGCGCGAACTGGCCGAAGAAGGCTACCTCAACATCATCGGTGGCTGCTGCGGCACCACACCGACCTACATCCGCGCCTTCGCCAAAGCTGTCGAAGGCTTGCCGCCGCGCCCGATTCCGACCATCGAACCGCGCCTGCGCCTGAGCGGCATGGACCCCTTTGTCCTGACGCCGGAGATGAATTTTGTCAACGTCGGCGAACGGACCAACGTCACCGGCTCGCGCAAATTCGCCCGCCTCATCCTGGAAAACAAGTACGACGAAGCCCTCAGCGTCGCCCGCGAACAGGTGGAAAACGGCGCGCAAATCATTGACGTGAACATGGACGAGGGCATGTTGGATTCCGAAGTGGCGATGACCCGCTTCCTCAATCTCATCGCCGCGGAGCCAGACATCGCCCGCGTGCCGCTGATGATTGACTCGTCCAAATGGTCGGTGATTGAGGCGGGGTTGAAGTGTGTCCAGGGCAAATCCATCGTCAACTCCATCAGCATGAAGGAAGGCGAGGCGGAATTTATCCGCCATGCGAAGCTGGCGCGGCGCTACGGCGCGGCGGTGGTGGTGATGGCCTTCGACGAGCAGGGGCAGGCGGACACCTTCGAGCGCAAGACGCAAATTTGCGCCCGCGCTTACCGCATTCTCACCGAAGAAGTCGGCTTCCCACCCGCAGACATCATCTTCGACCCCAACATTTTTGCCATCGCCACCGGTATCGAAGAACACAACGAGTACGCGATGGCCTACATCGAGGCGGCGCATTGGATAAAGGCCAATCTGCCCCACGCCCTGATCAGCGGCGGGGTGAGCAACCTCTCCTTCTCCTTCCGCGGCAACGACGCCGTGCGCGAGGCGATGCACGCCGCCTTCCTGTACCACGCCATTCAGGCGGGTATGGATATGGGCATTGTCAATGCCGGGCAGCTTGCCATCTACGAAGAAATTCCCGGCCCGCTGCTGACGGCGATTGAGGATGTGCTGTTCAACCGCCGCCCGGACGCTACAGAGAACCTGGTGGGTCTGGCGGAGAAGGTCCGCGGCGGCGGCAAGGAGCGACGAGAAGATTTGAGTTGGCGCGAGATGCCGGTGAACGAACGGCTGTCTTATGCCCTGGTGAAGGGGATTGACGCTTATATTGTGGAAGATACGGAGGCGGCAAGAATGGCGGCGGCACGGCCGTTACATGTCATCGAAGGGCCGCTGATGGAAGGCATGAACCGGGTCGGCGACCTGTTTGGCGCGGGCAAAATGTTCCTGCCGCAGGTGGTAAAAAGCGCCCGCGTCATGAAAAAGGCGGTCGCCCACCTGGTCCCCTACTTGGAAGCCGAAAAGGAAGAGATGGGGCTGGCCGACCAGGCCAACGGCAAAATTCTCATGGCGACGGTGAAGGGCGACGTCCACGACATCGGCAAGAACATCGTTGGCGTGGTGCTGCAATGCAACGGCTACGATGTGATAGACCTGGGGGTAATGGTCCCGGCGGAGCGCATTTTGCAGACCGCCCGTGAGGAAAAGGTGGACATCATCGGTCTGAGCGGCTTGATCACCCCGTCGCTGGAAGAGATGCGCCACGTGGCCGCAGAGATGGAGCGGCAGGGGTTCACCCTGCCCCTGTTGATTGGCGGGGCGACGACTTCTAAGATTCATACGGCGGTTAAAATTGAACCCAACTACACACGCGGCCCGGTTATCCACGTGGTAGACGCCTCACGCGCCGTCGGTGTAGCCACCCACCTGCTGGGCGACAGCGACGATTTGATCCATGAGGTCAAAGCGGAGTATGCCAGCCTGCGGGAAAAACATGGCAGCCGACGGGATAAGCAGCGATTACGGCCGTTGGCCGAAGCCCGCGCCAACAAATTCCAGGCCGATTGGGGCAGTTATTGCCCGCCCGCGCCCACCTTCACCGGCGTGCACGTGTTTGACGACGTAGACCTGGCCGGGCTGCGTGCATACATGGACTGGACCCCTTTCTTCACCGCCTGGGAGTTGGCGGGCAAATTCCCGCGCATTTTGGTGGATCCGGTCATCGGAGAGACGGCGACGCAGTTGTACGAGGATGCCCTGGCGATGTTGGACTGCATCATCCAGGAGAAGTGGTTGACAGCGCGGGCGGTGGTGGGCTTGTTCCCGGCGCACAGCGTGGGGGATGATATTGTTGTTTTTAACGCAGAGGCGCAGAGACGCGGAGACATGTTGACGGTAGTGCATACGCTGCGGCAGCAGATGGAACGGCCGCCGGGCCGGCCGAATCTGGCGTTGGCTGATTTTATTACGCCACAAGAGACAGGGCTGGATGATTACCTGGGCTTTTTTGCGGTGACGGCCGGGTTGGGCGTGGATGAGAAAGTGCGCCAGTTTGAAGCCGCCCACGACGATTACCGCGCCATCATGCTGAAGGCGCTGGCCGACCGGCTGGCGGAGGCGCTGGCGGAACAGATGCACGGCCGTGTGCGCCGCGAATTATGGGGCTATGCGCCCGACGAGAATTTAAGCAACGAGGAGTTGATCAATGAGGCGTATCAGGGAATTCGGCCGGCGCCAGGCTATCCGTCTTGCCCCGATCACACGGAAAAGGGCGAATTGTTCCGCGTGCTGGACGCGCCGGGCAATGTGGCGATGAGCCTGACGGAGAATTTTGCGATGCGGCCGTCGGCGGCCGTGAGCGGCTATTACTTCGCCCACCCCCAAGCGCGTTACTTCGGCCTGGGCCGCATTGACAGAGACCAGGTGGCTGATTATGCTGAACGGAAAGGGATGACGCTGCAGGAAGCGGAGCGCTGGTTGGCGCCGAACCTGGGTTATGAGCCTATGGAGTGACGATGCAAGCATTAAGGTTTGTTCAAACGCCAAAAGATGGCAAGATTATTATAGAGTTACCGACGTATCTGCGTTCGCAGTTAGTAATCGTCTAAGAATAACTTCCCGTTTTTTAGATTGGACCAATCTTGGAGATTGGTCCAATCTGGCCATGTAATTTCTAGATGATCACTTAGTTGAAGTCATTGTTTTGACGGGTGTCGAATAAGAGGTTGAGCTTGAAGGGAACGCCACGCAGTATCGCGGCGCGCTGCGTTTGGATCTGACTGTCCAGGAAGTTGATGATGAGTCGCAGATATTGAGGGATGAATGGGACCCACGTATTTGATTGATACAAATATCTTGCTCTACTACTTCAACGATCAGTACCGGCTCAAGCCATTCCGATGATGGATGGGATTGTCAGGCAATCTTTCAATATTTGGCATGGTTCATCGAGCGAAACATCTTCTTTACAAATTTACGCTGCATTGTCATGCTGAACGGAGTCTTCGGCCCTGAGCAACGTCGAACGGGGAAGCATCCCATTCCCACCAGAGTAGCGGGATGCTTCGGGGGATGCTTCGGCTTCGCTCAGCACAGGCTCTCAGCATGACGCGCTTTCTTGCCAAATTTGTAAAGCACATATCGCCTGGAATGAACCATGCCCAACGTAGATGATTTTGCTGAGATTGCTATGGTACCAGTTTACAATCCGTTCGCCTGAGCTTAAACAGGGCAATGGCGCTGATGTCTTGGTCAAGATAAGGTCTTCTTGCCATATACGCAACAGTATGAAGATGAAACTGCTTGATGTTTTGCGGGCGGAGGCTGTTCGGCGAGGGTTGTTGGCGGAAACGGCCGTCATAGACGCGGCCACCGCTTTCCACCTGGTACGCGACATGCCCTACATTCGCGCCAGTTCGCGCCAGCCAGAGGCCATCATTCAGGAATGGCGGGGCACGTGTTCTGGCAAACATTATGTGCTCAAGGCGCTGTTGGCGGAGTTGGGCATTGCGTCGCGGCTGATGGCTTGCACGGCCGTTACCGAGATTGATTTAGCCGACGCGCCGCCAGCGTTACGGCCGTCGCTGGAAATGGGGCACGGCCGTTTTGTAGATGTTCACAACTACCTCATCCTGGACCTGCCCACAGGGGAGATGGTGGTAGACGCCACCTGGCCGCTGGCTGTGAAGGGCACGGGGTTGGTGGTGAACGAGCAGTTTGTGCCGGACCAAAACCAGGAAATTGCCTGCACGCCGCTGCAAAGCTGGGTTGTGCCCGCCGACCAGGACCCGCAAACGTACAAAGACTACCTGCTTACCACCCATTTTTCAGCCGAGGAGTTGGCGGCGCGGGATGCGTTTGTGCTGGCGATGGGCAGCTTGTTTCAGATGAATGAATGAGTGATTGATGGAGGGGAGAGCATGACAGCAATTCTTGTTTTGACGGCAGCGGCGGTGGTAACTGCCGTACTCGCCACAGCCGGCGAATACAAAGCCACGCGCACCCAGGTCTATTTCTTTAAACCGCTCACCACCACCCTGATTATCTTCATTGCCTTGTTGGGAACCGGCGCAGCCACGCCGCTGTACAAGGGCCTGGTGATTGCCGGGTTGGTCTTTTGCCTGGGCGGCGATGTGTTCCTGATGCTGCCGGCGCGCTACTTCATCGCCGGGTTGGCGAGCTTTTTGCTTGGGCACATCCTATACATTGTCGCCTTTGTCACCGATGCCGGGTTCCAGTTTTCGGTCTGGTGGCTGCTGCCGCTGTTGGTCTATGGCGCGGTGGTATACGGCCGTCTCCACGCCCACCTGGGCAGAATGCGCCTGCCGGTCATTGTGTACATGATCACCATTTTGACCATGGCCTGGCAGGCATTGGGCCGCTGGTCGGTGCAGCCAACGACTGGGGTGCTGCTGGCGGCCGTTGGCGCGGTTTTGTTTGTGGTGTCGGATTCGGCGCTGGCGCTGGACCGTTTTCGGGCGAAGTTTCGCAGTGCGCGGGTGATTGTGCTGAGTACTTACTGGCTGGCCCAATGGCTCATCGCCCTGTCGGTGGGCGGCTACCTGGCCCTGACATAAAATGAAAAGGCCCGGTGTACACCGGGCCTTTTTTATTCACAGAATTCTTCTCTAAAAGTTTCTACTTACAAGTTTCTAAATCTCGATATTTAAACCTCGATTCTTACCTTCACTAAAAACTTTGTTAAGCTCAACAATTCTGAACAGTTGTTACGCAAACTCTAAACAATTACCACATTTTCAATTTGCTAACGGCTAACTCAACGCTACCGTCTACACCGGATTTGTGTTGGTCAGAGGTTCAAAAGAATCTGCTGGACCTTATTTGAGGCCGTTATGGTTAGCCAGTTGGTGTTGCCTTCGATCACTTCTATACGCGCCTCCTTTCTGACTATTAATGAAAATTTGTAAATGGTAGGTTAACCTGAGGCCATCATACACGGTTTAAAGGGGAGCCGTCAATAGGCCTTCTGGCTTAGTTAATCTACGACTTACCTACGACGTGCGGCTCTGTGCGGACCTGCCAGAGGTGGGAAAAGCGCCCAGGGGCATGATGGTTTCAGGATTGGTGTCCACAATTTCGGCCGATAGTGCGCCGTGGGTCATCTCTTGCAAGGCGGTCTGGAAGGCGGGGAATTGGGTGACGGTGAATTGGGCGGTGAGGGTGATGTCGGCGGCAAATTCTTCTTCGAGGATACGGCCGTCATGCGCCGCCGCCAACAGGCGAATTCGCTCCAGCATTGGGTAGGGCAAGGCCAACATCACCGTGTGGGTGGGCACTTTTTCGGCCAGGGGCAGCGCGGCCAGCACAGCTTTGGCGGCATCGCCATAGGCGCGTACCAGGCCACCCGTGCCCAGTTTGGTCCCGCCAAAATAGCGCGTCACCACCACCGCCAGATCGCCCAGGCCGCTGCCCTGAATGACGGCCAGTATGGGCCGCCCGGCTGTGCCGGAGGGTTCGCCGTCGTCGTTGCAGTGGGCGGTAACGGCCGTGCCAAAGCCAATCTGGTAAGCGGGCACATTATGGCTGGCATCGGCGAACTCTTCTTTGATACGTTTGATGAAGGTCTTGGCCTGGTCTACGTTGAAAACCGGCGCCGCGCTGGCGATGAAGCGGGAGTTTTTCACTTCGATTTCGGCGCGGGTTTCGGCGGCGGGGATGGGATAACGGCTGCTCATGTGGCTATTGTAACGGCCGTTGCCTGGACAGGCCAACTGTCAGAGAGTGACAAGGTGACGCAGTGATAAAAATGTCCGATTGTGAGCTTTGCGCCTATACGGGGAGATTTTTTGTTAACTCTTGTGTGGGTCTCTGCCTGATCTGGTGGATGGCTGTTAGAATGGGGTTCATGCGAACATTAACGATTTTGCTGATTTTGCTGCTGTTGACCGGATGCCGACAGATGGATGAGGTGGCGACGGCGACGGCCGTTCCCCCGCCGCCGCCATCTATTGCCATTCTGCCTTTGCCGACACTGACGCCCAGGGCGACGGCCGTGCCGCCCACGCCAATCTCATCGCCAATCTCATCGCCAATGCCTGCGCCCACGCTAACGCCATCGCCCACTGCCACGCCGGCTTATCCCATCTACACCGGCGCGCCGCTGAACCGCACCGACATGGGCGTGCAAATCCACCTACACCGCGAAGATTTAACGGCCGTGATGAGCCATCTGCAAACCCTGGGCGTCGGTTGGGTGAAGGTGCAGGTCTCCTGGAAGCTGTATCAACCCGCGCCCGACCGCTACGACGACTTTTTGCTGGCGGAACTGGACGCGCTGGTGGCGGCGGCCGAGGCCAACGACATCGCCGTGCTGCTCAACGTCGCCAAAGCGCCGGAATGGAGCCGCCCGACGACAGAATTAGACGGCCCGCCGCTGGATGCTGCCCATTTTCAGGCGTTCATGCAGTTTTTGGCGCAGCGCTACCGGGGGCGGGTGGCGGCTTATGAACTGTGGAACGAGGCCAATTTGCAGCGCGAGTGGAACGGCACGCCGCTAAACGCCGCCGACCTGGTGGCCTTGCTGCGCGCTGGGGCCGCCGGGACGCGGGCCGGCGACCCGGCGGCGCTGCTGATCAGCGGCGCGCCGGCGACGACAGGCATTAATGATGGCGTAACGGCCGTTGACGACCGGGTATTCTTGCGGCAAATGTTAGCCACGGGCGTGGCCGACGTGGTAGACGGCATTGGTGTGCATCCTTACGGCTGGGCCAACCCGCCGGACAGCAGCGTGACGGATGGAGAAACGGCCGTGCCCTCGCACAACAACCATCCCAGCTTCTTCTTCAAGGACACCATCACCGATTATCTCGCCTTGCTGGATGAATTTGGCGTGACCGATTGGTTGTGGGTGACGGAATTTGGTTGGGGCAGCTTTGAAGGTTTCTTCGACGAGGCGGGAACGCCGGCCGCGCCACCCGCCGGAGCCGAGTTTATGGCCTACGTCAGCGAATGGCAGCAGGCGGAGTACATTTTGCGCGCCTTCGAGATGGGGCAGGCATGGGCGCGGGTTGGTCCAATGGTCCTATGGAACCTGAATTTTGGCCCACTGCTGGGGTCGGAATTTTCTGAATCAGGTTACAGCTTGCTGAATCGGACGGGTGAGTCGCGTCCGGCTTATCGGGCGCTGCAACACGCCGCGCAGTAGACGGGCCTCAGAGCGATTTAAGTCTTTACTTTCCGGTAAGTCATAGGTGCTGATGGCGACCAACTTGTTCATAATTGCAGGTAGCAAAAACACAAACTGCAAGGAGGACATATGTCAATCGCCATCATCCGAACTATACAAGTTCTGGAAGAAATCGTACAAATTCTGCCTGTGGGCACGAACCTGGCTCTTTTACATTTAATGTGGGTCATGCTCAATGGGTCCTTTCTCAGAAGCCGAGGTGCTGTTCACGGCGCATTGGTTGAATCCGGTTTCCACGCCAGGCCAGGTCAGGCGGAGTTGGTCAGCGCTGCGCTATGGCGTTTGGTCCATCAGCGAACTGATCGGGGCGTTGGCGCGCGATCGTCCTGCGTGAAGGGCGTTGGCAGCCCCGTGAATATGATGGCTACCGACCATTGGCCGTGGACATCACAGCTTTTTGGCGACCTAAACTCCAGGGTTGGGCCGGCAAGTTCTTTTATCGTCTAGCGAATCGGGCCGTCAAAGGCGTCGGCTACGGGGTCATCACGCAGGTGGGGCAAGTGGATGGACAACGGGTTCCTTTGCTCAAGCGGATAATTCGGGTCAAGCGGTCAGAGATGAGCGAAGCCGACCTCAAGGCGGATATTTTGCGCCAGGCAAGCACCTATCTGGACGAGAAGGAAGTTTGGATTCATGATGCTGGTGTGGGATTGGCCGACGTGCAGACAGCCAACATTGCCCGGTATGTCATTCGCCAGGCGGTGAATGCAACCGGGCGACGCAACTATCTGCCGCCGGCTAAGGATCGCGGCCGACCGGCTCAACACGGTGAAAAAAGTGCGTCCGTTGCCGCGGGAACGACTCGAACACCTGATAGCAGCGACGTCGCCGGATGTCAGCACGCAATTTCAATTTCAAGGACGCACCATTCAAGTTCAAGGCTGGCAAGAGCTGGTGCGTGCTGACCAGAAAGTGGCCGATGCGACGCAAACCTTCACCATTTGGACCTTTTCCGACCCTTTGTATAAGAAGCCAATGGTTCTGGGCACAAACCTGGCGGCCTCGGCAGAGACGGTCTTTCTTCTCTACCTTGACCGCTGGCCCGTTGAGCAACCGCCACTGGTCGCCAAGCAAATGTTGGGATTACATCGTCAATCTGTTTTTGCCCCCCGTCTCAGTTCTCCGGCTGCCAGAGTTGGCGTTGTTGGTGGCTAACATCCTGACCTACCTGGCTGCGGTGCTGCCGGCGATGCCTACCGGATTTTGGGACAGGCAGCCGAAAGCGCACCTCAGGACGGTTGCGGCGCGTGTTAGCCAGGGCAGTTTTTCCTAATGAATACCCTTTTTGCTGACCGACTTCGAGAAAAGCAGTCGGTTACGGCCCATTTGCCCAAGGGAATTCTAGCCCATCGGCGAAGGGAAACGACGCCAAACGGCTCCCTGAAACGGTATTTGGCGCTATTTTCGCCCACATTGTTAAAGTTCTTTGAGCCAAAGCTGGGCTTTGGATTGTTCGTTTTGCCCTTTTGGGGCAAGCAGTTACCGGAAAGTAAAGTTAAGTTAATTTTGACAAAAAGCACGCTTGCTATGTATCCTTTGGTGATATAAGGCGTGTTCATGTACCTGGCATCTCTACGACTTTCCCCTCATGTCACCTCGATGCGCCGCCTGCCTGTTTATCCGCTCTGTTTGTATGTACTCTGATTTGGAGGAAACCGCGATGTCCAGATTTACTTCTAAGCAGCTTGGTATTATCATTCTGACCATTCTCACGGCGTTGATCCATCTCTTTTTTGGGGATTGGCAGCCTGGGAGATGGCTTTTTTGGCGTGATTTTTATTTTGAATGGCCTGGGCTATCTGGCGCTGTTGGCCGGTTTGTATTTTTTGCCGCAGTTGGCCGGGCAGCGGGCGTTGATTCGTTGGGCGCTGTTGGGGTTTACGGCCGTTACCATCATCCTCTACTTCGTCTTTAATTGGCCGGAGGTGTGGGGCGTGATAGGGCTGCTGACAAAGGCCATTGAACTTGCCCTTGTTGTGCTGTTATGGCTGGAGAAAACAGATTAAGACAAATTCTGAGCTGGCTGCAACGGGCGGCCAACGTCTTGCTGCTGGCAGTGGTGTTGATCTGGCTGGGGCTGCGGTCTTTTCGCAGCGATATGTTGGCAGGCTGGCTGGCCCAGGCCACGCCGGATTATCCCTTTTTGGCGAATATGGGAACGGCCGTTGGGGGTAACGGCCGTTCTCTTTTTGCTGCTCGTCATCACGTTTGCCCTCAACCAAACCATCTACAAAAACCGCCTGAACGCTGACTATAGCCTGAAGCCAGGCGCGCCGCGCCCGGCGCAGTTTGTGGCCTATCCGCTGCTGCACAAAGATTCGCAGCACCTGTGGGGCAACCTGTCCGGCGTCCTTTTGTTGGCTGCGTTGGCCGTCATCATCACGCCGAGTTTTCAGGCGTTCTTGCTGGCCTCGGTTGTGATTTTGCTGGTGCAGGGCGTGGGTATCTGGTGGTACAGCGACAAGGGCGAGTCGCACTTGGGCGCGAGCGGGTTTGTGACCGGCTATTTTAGCTTTGTGGTGGCTTATGGCATGGCGCTGCACAGCAGTTGGCAAAGCCTGATCGCCATTTTAACATTCGTCGTTTTTGGCAGAGCATTCTGGCTACGCTGAGAGATCAACGCAGGGGTACTTCGGTGGTGGGCCATTTTTGGGGGTTTATCAGCGGGATTCTGGCGGCGGCGGTGTTGTTTTATTGGGGATAGGGGAGAGAGGAGAGGGGTTAGACAGGGAGTTGCCCTAAGAAGTCTAGCTGGTGGGCGATGTAAATCAGTTCGCCGGATTCGATTTGGGCGTGGCGGTGGGTGATCCAGGCGTTGAAGGTATCCTGGTCCAGTTGGGGGTGGCCGCGCAGGGCTTCGTGTAGGGTGTGGACGATGAAGTGTAGGAAGTAGGCTTCGTCGGCCGGGTAGCCTTGCGGCCCACCGTAGACGACCCAATCAGAACTGCCGGCGGCCAGGATTTGCGCCCCGGCGCGGCGCAGATGGTGGAAGAGGTGGCGGCCGGTCTGGCTGTCGCCGGAGGGACGGCCGTTGACCAGCCGTTCATCCATCGTGCGATGATAGAGCGCCTCGACATGGGCGTCGAAAGCCGCATCTATGGTCGGCTGCAAAATGGTCGCCCCATCAAAATTGAGCGTGAAGTAAAACAATCCCCCAGGGCGCAGCAGCGAAAAGAGACCTGGCAGCGCTGTGGGCGCGTCTACCAGGTCCAGGAAGGCGTGGGCCAGCAGCACGTCCCAGGTTTGCCGGCCGTTGTGTTGGGCGATGAAGTCGAAGATGTCTACGGCCGTTAACGTCAGCGGTGTTTCTTTGGCCAATGGCGCCAGTCGTTCTGCGGCGATGCGTATGTTTTCCGGTTGGGCGTCTACGGCCGTATAGCTGCCCACCGGCCACAATCCCCGCTCTTGCCAGCGCTCGACCATCGTGCCAATGCCCGCGCCGACTTCTAAGATGTGCGGGCCATCCAGCGCCAGCACCGCCTGGGCTAATTGCTGCCAGACACGGCCGTTCAGCGCCCGGTCGTCTACCGTCTTTTTGGCCGCCAGATAGCGGGGAAAGTTGGGAGTTGGGAGTTGGGAGTTGATAGTTGGGAGTTGGGAGTTGATAGTTGACAATTGGCTGTTGGCTATTTATTTGTTGGTTTGTTGGAAGGCGTGGTTGTGGGCGGCGACTTCTTGCAGGAAGAGGCGGATGGAGGTCATGCTTTCGTCCCAGGTGGGGTGGGTCTGGTACCGTTTCTGCGCCGCCAATCCCAGCCGCAGCAGCAAGCGACGATCTTCGTTGAGCAGGAAGAGCTGTTTTGCCAGCGCCAGGACGTTGTTGGGCGGCAGCAGAAAGCCATTTTTGCCGTGCTGGACAATTTCGTCGGCCGCGCCGGCCGTGGAGCCAATCACCGGCAGGCCAAAACCCATCGCCTCGATGTAGACAATGCCAAAGCCTTCATACTCCGACGGCAGCACCAGGACGTGGCTTTGGTTGTATAAGGCGGCCAATGTCCAGTTAGACACTGCGCCGTGTTGGGTGATTTGCCCCTGGTTCAACTGGCGGATGGCCGGCCGGACGTGGCGCTGCACGTAAGTTGGGTCCACCGTCGGGTCGCCAACGATGTCCAGCAGCCAACTGCGCGGCGGCAAATAAGTCAGCGCCGCCAGCAGGGTGTGCAGCCCTTTGCGCCGGATGAGGTTGCCGACGAACAAGATGCGCAGTGGGCCTGGCTTTTGCGCGCGGGAGACGATGGTATGCTGGCTGACATCCGGCAGCAGGCGGTCGCCGCCGGGATAGGCGACCATCGCCGGGCGTTGGGCCATCGCCGGGGGCTGACCGGGCAGCAGGGCTTCCACGCGGTGCAGCGTGGTGCGGCTGTTGGCGATGACGGCGTCTACGCTGGCGAGGTAGCGCTGTTCGATGGCGCGATAGGCGGGCAGCAGCCAGGGAGAATGGCGCTCGTCGCTGCGCAGGTGGTGGACGATGCTGACGATGGGGTAATGGATGAACGGCCGTAACTGCCAATTTAGCCAAAATAAGGACGGGTGGTTCAATTCATCTTGCAGCAGCAGGTCGTAGGGGGTGTCGCGCAGGTGGCTGAAGAGGGCGCCGTCGAGGTTGTGGATGAGGTGACGGCCGTAACTGGACGGTTTCAGCGAGATGATCTCTACCTCGTCGCCGTGCCGCTGCAGCAGTTCCACCAACTGGCGGTCATACAAATAACCACCAGAGAGGGTTTCGAGACGGCCGTAAATCAAAAGTCCTATGCGCATGGGTCAATCATCGTCAATCCTTCGGCAAGCTCAGGACCAATCCTTCGGCAAGCTCAGGACCAATCGTCAGGTTTTGTTCCCAGCTTGCCCAGGCAATATCTGTTTCCCAGATTTTGGTGGTGATGCGGTTCAGGTTGGGGGCCTGAATGCGGCCGGCCATCGCCTGGCAAAAAATGCGTGAGAAATGCTCGATACTGGGGTTGAGGCCGGTAAATTCCGGCAGATCGTTCAGCGTTTTGTCCCGAAAATAAGCCACCAGGGCGTCCAAATTGGTCTCAATGTCTATAATGTCTACCAGGTAGCCGTGTTGGTCCAGGGTGCTGCCGGACAACTGCACTTCTACCTGGTAAGGGTGCGAATGCCACTGATTTTCCGCGCCCCAGTCGCCACCGATTAAAAAGTGTTGCGCCACAAAGTTTCGTTTAACAGCTACAGTGTACATCATGCCTCGCTTGAAGATAAGTGGTTGATCATAAGCTGCTTATTTGTATCAGGAAATGGGGCGGGTGGCGAGTGGCGGGTTCAGGGCAATTGCATATTTGGTCTACATCCTATTACGCCCGGCACCAAAATCGCTTGGTTGCTAAACAATGCGTCGTTTACTCAGCATTGGCACGTCTTTAGTCGGTTTCAATCGGCGTTGTGGTGCAGCCGAGGCGTTTGCGCGCTAGCGAGGCCGAACAAGAAGTAAATGTGCCGCGAACAGCAATTGCCCTTGCTCTAATAACATTGCCTAATACATCATAAGTACTGGGACATAAAATCTTGGAATTTGAAATCATCTAAAAATAGCTTCCCGATTTCAGACGTTCAACTTGTCCGAAGAAGTTGAACGTCTCGTGGGAACTAATTTTTAGATGGTTACTCAGCCACTTCCAGCGAGACACCATCCGCCCCGGCAAAGCGAAAAGAGATAAAGCCAATGTTCATGCGATTCTCCAAATGAGCGTGTGGCAACCACGAGGTTTGCCCGTACAATGCAATGCTATGCGTATAGGACCATTGTCTCATGACGGTTTTGTGACTTTCCTCCTCTGGTAGGAGGGCAGGGCGTGTGTTATCTTAGGAGGAGATTTCAATTGGGAGATGAGGAACGGCCGTTTTGCTGCCAATATCTAATGGTATTAATGAAAATCAAATTCTCGTCATTACTTATATCATAATGATCTGTAACGACGTTTAGGGGGCGTAAATGACTGACCTAGATCAATTAGATCCACTTGTTAGGATAATTAGTAATCATCGTGGAACAGCAAGTGATGCAAAAAAAGAACTTCTTGCAGCAGGAATTTCAGAAGAAAAAGTCGAAAAGGCGTATCAAGAATTCCTCAAATTGACTGGCAGACCAAAATTTCTTACCCCTCCACCGATGCTTGTAAAAGACAAGCAAAAAGAAGGCTGGTATCTCGGTGCAGATTATTATCAGGATGCAAAATTTTGGCCTGCACTCCGTACTCATCTCTTGAATGAAAAGCAGTGGCCTAAAGATGCAGTTGAAGCCATTCACGATGCTTCAGATAAGATTGTATCTTGGCTTGATTCACCTCACGCAGCACGAATTAAGACACGTGGCTTGGTTGTTGGATATGTTCAAAGTGGGAAGACGGCCAATTTTACAGCCGTTATTGCCAAAGCAGCTGATGCTGGATACAGATTTTTTATCGTTTTATCCGGCACAAAAAAGTCGCTGCGGCGGCAAACCCAACAGCGATTGGAAAATGAACTTGTCACACTTAACGATGATGTTTGGTTTACACCGACATCAATCAATGATTTTAGACCAAACTCAATAGGAAACCCCAATTTTTTCCTTGCCGATCAAAAACATGATAAGGTGCTTTGTGTAGTCAAAAAAAATTCCACGATTTTGCGTAAGCTTATCGCTTGGTTGGGAAGCGCTTCGCCAGACGTTCTGCGCCGCTGCCCCTTTTTAATTATTGATGACGAAGCCGACGAAGCCAGTGTCAATACAGCACGTAATCAAACTAACACTGATCCAGAAAATCGTGACCGAAATGCTATCAACCGCCGCCTTGTGGAATTATTAGAGCTTTTGCCTAAAGCTGCTTATCTTGGTTATACGACAATGCCTTATGCAGGTAGTATCGAGAATTTTCGCAACTCATTTTCAGGCGATTTCATTCTTACTCTTCCAGAATATGTTCTTATTGATTCACAACCTGTCATTGGCTAAAAGAGTCGAGACCAGATTCTAAGTCATGGAACGCAATAAAATGACAGATAACAAGCATGAAAATTACGAGATATTAAACTTGATAGGCTATGGGTTAGCGAAATTTGACAAGGATTTTGTCAAATTGTTTGGTTTCAAGACAAAAACGGCTTTCTATCAGCATATCGTGGATTTGAAAATAGCGGAAACAGTAGAAGTTGTAAAAAATCGTCAAGACCTTTTCGATCCATTTTTTGATAATCTTCGAAGAGGTTGGTGGCAAAAAGGTAACACTTACATCCATAGGAAAATATTGATTGATTCATTATTTGGAAATTATAATGTACAGCAATTTGTTTCTATGGTTCAACTGTATATTGCAAATGAATTTGAGATTGAAGAAAGACCTCTACATCCAATCGTAAGCCCTGTCATGAAGAGCAAATTCAAGCAACTTCAGCTAACAGGTCAGGCTGCCGAACTCCATTTCATGAATAATTATGAAGGCATAAAGATTTTTTCCAGTGGTACACTTGAAGACGCAAGGTTATTCGGTGACGGTTATGATTTTCAGATTCAAGTTTCTGAAAAGTATTACTTGGCAGAAATAAAAGGTGTACGCGGTTTATATGGGAGTGTCCGGCTTACAGAAAACGAGTTTTCAAAGGCCGGTGAATTTAGGGATGAGTACGCGCTAGTTGTTGTCAGTAATCTTGACAACTTACCAAAGATGACGGCTATATTTGATCCAGTTACCAGTTTAACGTTATCACAAAAAGTTATCACCCAAAGCCAGACAACTTATCATTCAGAGGTGTTAGCCTGGTAATTCAACATATTCCTCCTGGGAGTGTTGTGGCAGCACCACACTTAATCGTGGTGAAGTTGCTATAGCAAGTTTTCTGAGTTACGGCTTACGTTATGTTGAGAAAATCATCGTAATCGGGCCGTTTTCAGGCTAAAATTCAGCTGATTTAGGGAAAACTCAAGCCCAGAACGGTCAAAATAAACGTTCAATTGCGCTAAAAGCACCAACCACGATTAAGTGCAGTCCTACCCCGCCAAGACGCTGGGTGGGTTTATCTGGTCATTGGTCTTTCGCTGGTTGGATCAGCGCCCACAGGTTCGGGCAGATGAAATGTGAACCCGACGCTTGAGAACACATTGGTTGCTACCGAGTTTGTTAAAATGAATCACCACAAAAAGAGCCTGTTCTGGATCTAGATCACCCCTATCGCCTTATCTTTGTGCCCGACCACTACCCCGCACCGCGCAAAGCGGACGGGGGACTGGATTGGCGGGCGGTTACGGCCGTTTGTCTCCTTGCCATGGAGGATTACCATGAGTAAACCAACCACAAATTCGTATGAACCTGATTTCGTCGCCCCGCCAGGTGACACGTTGCTGGAACTATTAGAAGAGCGGCACATGACCCAATCAGAACTGGCCCAACGTATGGGACGGCCGCTCAAAACCATCAACGAAATTATTCGCGGGAAAACACAGCTAACGCCCGAAACCGCGCTGCAATTGGAACTGGTATTCGGAACAACGGCCCGCGTCTGGCTCAATCTGGAGCAAAGCTATCAGGAGCATCTGGGGTGGCAAGCCGCTGGCGAGTCGTTGTAAGCCCACCAATCATGGCTGGACCGTTTTTCCATCAAAAATAGGCAAACCAGAGCCAGACCGACCAACGGCCGTACAAAAAACAACCTCATCATGAAGCCAGCATCCCACCGGGCCATGATCAAAAACAGATTGTGTTACAATTCAACAACAAGAGTTGAGAATGTCTAAGGCAATTATCTGGACAAAACACGCTGAACAAAACCGGGTTGAACGAGAGATTGAACGCTCCGACAAGGACAACCAGCATGAAAATCGTCTACGGCCGTGAAACAGACACCCTGGTCATCACCCTCCGCGAAGAACGTATCCGCGAGAGCGACAAAATCCGCCCCGGCGTGATTGCCGATATTGGCTATGACGGCAAAATCGTCCGCTTTGAAATTCTAAATGCCTCGCAATCAGTACAAAAGGCTGCGGAAATGCAATTTGCCGTGGAAGCATAGCAGACCAGGAGACAAGGGGAAACAACAAGCCCATCCTTACCCATGTCTCGTCTGTCTATCCGGTAAACCAACTAACTAACCAACTAACTAACCCAGGAGAACGATTATGTCTGACCAACGGCCGTTAACCATCCTCTGTCTCGCTTCTGAATTCAAAGGGCTGCCCTTCCTCCAGGCCGCCAGCGACGCCGGCTGCCGCGTCCTCCTCCTGGCCAACGAAAAAACGGCCAAAGAAGCCTGGCCCTGGGACAACATCCACCAGGTCTTCTACATGCCAGACATCTCCACCCAGCCCGACGTCACCTACGCCGTCAGCTACCTGACGCGCGGCCATAAAATAAACCGCATCGTCGCCCTCGACGATTACGATGTCGCCACGGCCGCTTCCCTGCGTGAACACATGCGCCTGCCGGGCATCGGCGACAGCCTGGCCCGCCACTTCCGCGACAAACTCGCCATGCGCGGGCAAGCCCGCCGCGCCGGCCTGCCCGTCCCCGATTTTGTCCCCGTCTTGAATTACGACGACCTGCGCGATTTCATGGAGCGCACACCCGCCCCCTGGGTCCTCAAGCCCCGCTTCGACGCCGGGGCCATCGGCATCCGCAAACTGCATCACAGCGAAGAATTGTGGCGCGCCCTGGATGAGTTGGGCGACAAACAATCCTTCTTCCTGCTGGAGCAGTTCATCCCCGGCGATGTGTACCACGTGGATTCGCTGGTCTGGGATGGGCAGGTGATTTTTGCCAGCCCCAGCAAATATGGCCTGCCACCGCTCACCGTGTCGCATGGCGGCGGCATCTTCAGCACCCGCACCCTGTCCGCCGGCGACCCGGAAACGCAGGCGCTGCTGGCCCTGAACCAGGAATTATTGGTCGGATTGCAACTGCCGCGCGGCGCGGCGCATACCGAGTTTATTCGCGGCCATGCAGACGGCCGTTTCTACTTCCTGGAAACGGCCGCCCGCGTCGGTGGCGCCAACATAGACCGCCTGGTCAAAGCGGCCACCGACATCGAACTCTGGGCCGAAGCCGCCCGCATCGAAATCGCCCATGCCCGCGGCGAACAATATCACCTGCCCGCCATCCGCCACGATTACGCCGGACTGCTCATCTGCCTGGCCCACCAAAAACACCCCGACCTGTCCGCCTACCAGGAGCCAGAAATCGTCTGGCGGCTGCCCAAAGACCATCACGCCGGCCTCATCGCCGTCTCCTGGGACGCCAGCCGCATCGAATACCTGATGGGCCAATATGCCGAACGCTTCGCCCAAGATTTCCTGGCCGTACAGCCGCCCAAACAAGAGGCGCGCACAACGTTTTAACCTGACCTGAACGGCGGTACGGCATACATCCCGGAGTACACGGGAAATTACTCGTTTCATCTCCGTGCCCTCCGTGGTGAAATCGCAAAAACCTATGAACCAACATACATATCACCCCAATGTGGTGCAGCGCAGTATTCAACGAGCAGCCGCTTTACGGCCCATCTCCTGGGCCGCATCCTATGTGGCCCCCCACCTGGACCGCCCGATATACCGGCTGACCGGCGGGCGGCAAACGGCCGTTACCCTGCTCACCGGTCTGCCCATCATCATGCTCACCACCACCGGCGCCAAATCCGGCCAACCACGCACCATCCCCCTCGTCGCCATCCCCAACGACGATGGCCTGGTCATCATCGCTTCCAACTGGGGCGGCAAAAGCCACCCCGCCTGGTACCACAACCTGAAAGCCAACCCCGACTGTATCGCAGCCGTAAACGGCCGTGCCCAACCCTACACCGCCCACGAACTCAGCGGCGAAGCCAAAACGGCCGCCTACCGCAAAGCCGCCACCCTCTACGCCGGCTACAACGCTTACAAAACCCGCGCCGCCGGCCGCGAGATACCCGTCTTGCAGCTTGTAAGCCGTGAGCCGTAAGCCGCAGCCCGTGAGCCGTCGTTCTTTATTCCGCGTTCACCACCTATGCTCGCAAAGGTCATAATCTGACACTTTTGTCACCTTATCACCTTATCACCTTGTCATGTATATATCCATCCCCCCCGACTTCACCGCCCACATGCTCGAACTGTACGGCGATGTCGGCCGCGACTGGTTAACCCGTTTACCCATCATCCTGGCCGACTGCGCCCAACGCTGGCAGCTTACCCTACAACGGCCGTTCCCCCTCTCCTACAACTATGTCACCGCCGCCACCCGCGCCGATGGCACGGCCGTTGTCCTGAAAGTCGGCTGCCCCAACCCCGAGCTGCTGTCTGAAATTGCCGCGCTGCGCCATTACGACGGCCGGGGCGTCTGCCGCCTGCTGGCCGCCGACGAGGCCCAGGGCGCACTGCTGCTGGAGCGCGTCCTGCCCGGCCTTCCCCTGGCCGCCCTGCCCGACGATGAGGCGGCCGCTGCCGCTGCCGCCCAACTCATGCAGCAACTCTGGCAGCCGCCGCCCGCCGACCACTCTTTCCCCACGCTCGCCCAATGGACGGCCGCTTTGCTGCGTTTGCGCCCCTATTTTGGCGGCGGGACCGGTCCATTTCCGGCGCGGTTGGTGGATACGGCCGTTGCTCTCCGCGCCGAACTGTTGGCCGACGAGGTGACGCCCACCCTGCTGCATGGCGATTTTCACCACGACAACGTCCTCACCGCCCATCGCCAGCCCTGGCTGGCAATTGACCCCAAAGGCGTCGTCGGCGACCCGGCCTACGAACCGGCCTCGCTGCTCTACAACCCCATCCAGACCTTCCCCTTCCGCCCCGACATGCCGCGCCTGCTGCGCCGCCGCCTGGACATCCTGGCCGAGTTACTGTCCATTGACCGGGCGCGATTGCTGCGCTGGGGCATCGTGCAAAATGTGCTGTCCGTCTGGTGGAGCGTAGAAGGCAACGAAAACGGCTGGGAACCCGTCCTGCGCATCGGCGAAGCCATGCTAGAATTGTGAAAGGTGAACGCTGAATTGCGAAGTAAAGAGACCTCCCCAACTTCACAATTCACAATTCATAATTCATAATTCAAAGGGGTTCCCGTGAAAGAACTTTCCCATCTCCTCAACAACATCCCTTCTTCGCCCACGCTGGCCATCAACGACAAAGCCAAAGCATTGCAGCGCGCCGGCCATGATGTCATCGCCCTGGCCGGGGGCGACCCTGATTTTGCCACACCGCCGCACATTATCGAGGCCGCCTACCAGGCCATGTTGGCCGGGGCCACCCACTACCCCGCGCCGATGATCGGCATTCCGGCGGCGCTGGAGGCCATCGCCGCCAAAATGGAGCGCGAAAATGGCGTGCCCGTGCCCGACCCGCGCCATCAGATCATCATCACGCCGGGCGGGAAGTGGGGGCTGTATCTGGCGTTAACGGCCGTCCTCAACCCCGGCGACGAAGTCCTCATCCTGGAACCCCATTGGGTCTCCTACCCACCGATGGTCACGCTGGCCGGCGGCGTGCCCGTGCCCGTCAGCCTGCCCGCCGCCGACAATTTCCGCATCACCGCCGCCGCACTGCGCGCCAGACTGACGCCGCACACCAAAGCGCTGCTGGTCAACAACCCGTGCAACCCTACCGGCCGCGTCCTCACGCCGGAGGAATTGGCAGCCATTGTGGCGGTGGCTCTGCAAGCCGACCTGTATGTGATTGCGGATGAGATTTACGAGAAGTTGGTGTTCGACGGCCGTACCCATCTCTCCGTCGCCGCCGCCCCCAACATGGCCGACCGCACCCTCACCATCAACGGCCTGACCAAATCCTACGCCATGACCGGCTGGCGGTTGGGCTGGCTGGTTGGCCCCGCGCCCATCATCCAACTGGCGACGCGCCTGAACAGCCAGGCCGTCTCCTGCGCCGCTACCTTCTCCATGCACGCCTGCGTCGCCGCCCTCAACGGCCCACAGGAAAGCATTACCGAGATGCGCGACGCCTACCAGGCGCGGCGCGACTTCATGGTGCAAGCGCTGAACGAGATTGAAGGGATTGCCTGTCGTTCTATCGAGGGGGCGTTTTACCTGTTTCCCAGCTTCCCCGGCAGCCGCAAAAACAGCCTGGAATTGGCCGACGCCCTGCTGGACAAGGCGCAAATCGCTGGCGTGCCGGGCATCGCCTTTGGGCAAAGCGGCGAAGGCCACGTGCGTTTCGCCATCTCCACCGCCCTGCCCGACCTGGAGCGCGCCGTGGAGCGCCTGGCGCGGGTGGCCCATGCGTTGTAGCGTTTCATCTGGCAGACTTCATGAGTGGGCAGACCGACCGACTACCACAAATGAAAACCCTGGGAACGCAGGCGTCTCGCCTGCTGTGGCGGACGAGATGTCCGCGCTCCTATTTTCACAGGGGCATGGATGACTACCCCATAGACGCAGCGCTGGCCCGTTTGATGATGACCAGGGTAAAATCGTCGAATTGGGCCATGTCGCCGGCGTGAGACTGCACGGCGTGCAGCAGCACGGCCGCCAGGTCTTCGGCGGATGTCTGGGGATTGGCGGCGAGGATGTCGGCAACGGCCGTATACAACCGCCCTTCGCCATACGCTTCATACGCCCCATCCACCGCCTCCGTGAGGCCATCGGTATACAAAACCAGCACGTCCCCCGGCCCAATGCCCACTTGCTGCTCTTGCATCTCGATTTCCGCGACCACGCCTAAAACGATGCCATCCGAGTCCAATATCTCCACCTGCCCGGTGGTGGCGCGCCAGATAAAGGGGTGGTTGTGGCCGGCGTTGGCATAGAGGAAACGGCCGTCTCTGCCATCCAACACCCCATAAAAAGCGCTAACAAACATGTCGGAACGGCTGTCGTCCTGTAAATAGCGGTTGGTCAGCATCAGCGCGTGGGCCGGGGGGTGGCCTTCCAGCGCCGTATTGCGGATCGTCGTGCGGCTGAGGGCCATGTAGAGGGCCGCCGGAACCCCCTTGTCGGCCACGTCGGCAATCACCACACCCCAGGCATCCTGGCTGCCGGGCAGCCGGAAAAAATCGTAAAAGTCGCCGCCTACCTGCCGCGCCGGTTCGTAAACGGCCGTAAACTCCCAACCCACTATCTCCGGGCAGCCCAATGGCAGCAGGCTCAGTTGAATTTGCCGGGCCACAGCCAACTCCTCATCAATTCGCTGGCGGTGAAACTCCTCATCACGCAGGCGCACCCGCTCGATGGCGATGGCCGCCTGATTGGCCATGAGCTGCAAAAAGCGAATGTCAGCCACGTCGAACTGGCGCGGGTTTCGGGCGTCTATCACCAACACGCCGATGGAGCGCCCCTGGGCCACCATCGGGATCACCACCTCGGCGTGGAAATCCTCCTCACGGAACCAGTCAGACACCCAGGGAAAATCCTCTACGTCAGGAACCGATTCACGCACGATGGGCTTTTGGCTGGCCATTACCTGGCCGGAAAAGCTGCCTTCTATTGGCACGCGAAAACCATGCCCCACCGGATCCGAGGTCCAGCCGGAGGCGGCGCGGAAATAGAGATTTTGGCCGCCCGGCCCTGGCAGCAGCACCGCGCAGGCGTCCAGGTCTTGCAGCTGCAGCACCTCGCCGACCAGATAATTCAGCAGCGCGTCCAGGTCCAATCGCCCCAAAAGCTGGTTGGAAAGGCGCAGCAGCGTGGCCTGCTCATGGATGCGCCGTTCGTGCATCATGTCGTACAGGCGGGCGCGCTCCAAAGCTGCCCCCATCTGGCTGCCGACATTGGTCAACAGGGCCAGGGCGCGTTCATCGAACGCTGCCCAACTGGGGGCGGCGACATTGAGGATGCCCAGAATTTCGCTGCGGCCGCGCAGGGGCACGGAGGCGTGCACGACCAGATTGCCCCGGTCGCCGGCGATATCAGCCAGGCGGCTGCACCGCACTTCGTTGTAGGCGGCGGTCAGCTTGCCCTTGTTGCACAGCGACTGGCAGTCGCAATCTTTGTCCCAGGCGGCCGGGTTGTGGCGCGCCAGGGCCGGGGGCAATTGGCGCTGGGCGGCCAGGGTGTAGCCACGGCCGTCCCATCGTTCCTGGGCTTCGGGCTGACGCAAAAAAACCCAACCAGTCTCCAGGCGCAGCAAGGCGATCAACTGCGCCAGGGAATCATCAAGGGCGCTGCGCGTGTCTACAGCCGAGTTGAGCGTGGCAGCAATCTGGTTTAAGGTTTGCAGGTCGGCAATCAGCCGGGAATTGTTGGTCATATCACTCTGGTTCTGTTACTTTGACACAGTGATCATCTAGAAATTACATGGCCCAGATTGGTCCAATCTAAAAAACAGGGGCATGGTTCATCGGGCGAAACATCTTCTTTACAAATTTACGCGGCATTGTCATTCCTTCGGCGTTGCTCAGGACAAGGTCTGAGCGGAGTCATGGAAGCCTTCGGCTGCTATCTGTTTCATCCTCCAACGGTTTCTCTTTAAACAATACCTTGTCTACCCGATACCCGTCCATGTCAGCCACTTCAAAACGAAACCCACCCCAGATGAAATGATTGCCGGTTGTAGGGATGCTCCCCAGCATAAATACAACAAAGCCCCCTAACGTTTGATATTTATCTTCACCCGGTAACAACCCAATGGCAAATGCTTCCTTAAAATCGTCTATGGGGATGATTCCATCCACTAACCAGGAACCATCCTCACGCTGCACAATCGGTGGGTCTACTTTTTCGTTCAAGGTTGGAATATCGCCAACAATGGCTTCGAGAATGTCAATCAGGGTCACCAATCCTTCAATCCCGCCATATTCATCAAAGACCAAAGCGATTTGTAGGCCACTCTGCCTGAAGCGTTCCAGAGCCTTTAGCGCCTGCATCTTATCCGGAATTAAAAGCGGTTCCTGCATTACGGTTCTGATGTCGAATGTCTCGCCTTCGAGGCAGGCGAAGAGCAGGTCTTTAGACTGCACCACACCCAGAACCCGGTCAAGGGCGCCATCACAGACGGGAAAGCGTGTACTGTTGGATTCATAGATGAGGTGGCGGACTTCTTCCTGAGGCGCATTGACATCTATCCAGACAATTTCTGGTCGTGGCGTCATTATTGATTCCAAAGTTCGGTCTCCTAAACGAAAGATGCTTTCCACCATATCCCGCTCGGCCTCCTCAATCGTGCCCGCCGCAGCGCCCTGTTGAAGCATCATCCTGATCTCCTCTTCATTGACCTCCTCGTCCTTTGGTGACTGAACGCCCAGTAGTTTCAATGTCATGTCCGTGGCAATACTAAACAAACGGACAACGGGCGTGGCAATTATCGAAAGGGCGCGCATGGGCCGGGAAACCAAAGCAGCGATTTGCTCGGCATTGCCTAAAGCAATACGCTTCGGTACCAATTCGCCAATCACGACCGATAGGAAAGTTATTGTACCGACGACAATGACCAGACTAAGGGCGTCGGCATATCGTCCAACCCAGCGTAATTCACGCAGAGGAACTGCTAACTCGCCGGCGATGTTGGCGCCCCCGAACGCGCCGGCGAAGATGCCCACCAGGGTAATGCCCACCTGAACAGTGGAGAGAAAGCGATTGGGACTATTGACCAATTCCAACGCCACTACAGCCCCACGGCTGCCACGCTGGGCCATTTGCTGTAAGCGGATAGGTCGGGCCGATACGATGGCAATTTCAGACATAGCAAAAAGCCCATTAATTACAAGCAGCAGCAGAATAATCGTGATTTCAAAAAGGGTTTCAGGCATATGGTTTATGTGCGAAACAAAAAGGTTTTTATTAACCCCTATTTTCCCTTTTGTCGAATTGCAAGTCTATAGCTCAGGGGTTCTTACGGCAGCCGCTAATGCCGCTGGCGAATCAGGTTAATTATTATGGTTAGGTGACGAGAAATATAGCTTCGTTTGTGCCCAAGTTCGTCTTTATGTTTATTAAGAGGCTGGTTGCAGCGAGAATATGCGACCAATAATGCCGCACATTAACAATCCAGGCAAAAAAATCAACCTCCTGATACGACCACCAGCTTTAACGTAGACACTGCACATTTCTAAATTATGGGCGCGGCGGGTGGCGCGGACCAGCTATTCGCTGCTTGCCTCTAGCGGCTCATACCAGCCGATGGTGCGCGCTTGTTTGCGCAAATAGGTGGCGCGGACCCGTTCGATGTCGGTCAGGGTGACGGCTTTTAGCTGTTCCAACACCGTCTCGAACCAGCGATAGTCGCCGGTGACGGCTTCGGCCATGCCCAGAAGCTGTGCCTGACCAGTGATGCTTTCCCCGGCCATGACAAATTCCGCTTTGGCTCGTTTGAGCGCCTTGTCCAGTTCCGCCTGGGTGATGGGTTCGGCAGCCAGACGGCCGATTTCGGCGTCCAGGGCGGCTTCAACGGCGGTCAGGGTGTGGCCCGCCAGAACAGAGCCGTTGTTGACAACGGCCGTAATCACATACAAATAGGGGTCTATGGTCGGCGTCAGGCCGCCATAGGCGGCGACAGCCAGGTCGGTATCTACCAGCGCTTTGTAGAGGCGGGAGCTTTTGTTGGAACCACCGCCGCCAAACATGCCCAGGCTGCCGCCCCCGGCAAAGGCGGCGTTGAGCAGCGTCAGGGCGAAGTAGTCGGGGTGGGTGGCGGCCGGGGCGCGGTAGGCAGCGCTGAGGGTCGGGGCATCGCCGGGGCCGTTGACGACGATGCGTCGTTCGCCGCGCTGCGGTGGCTCTTGTCGGGTGATGGCGGGCGCTGCTTTGCCAACCGGGATGGGGCCAAAGAGTTCGGCAAGGCGGGGCAGGATAACGGCCGTGTCGAAATCCCCCACCAGCACGGCGATGGCGTTGTTGGGCGCGTAATAACGCCGGTAATGGTCGCGCAAATCGGCGCGGGTCATGGTCTGCAAATCGGCCATGTCGCCGATGACTTCGTGGTGGTACGGATGCACACGAAAAGCGGCCGCTGTTAGTTCCTCGTTCAACAGGAAGTGCGGGTCATTTTCATACATGCCCCGCTCTGCCAGGATCACCTGCCGTTCCGCTTCCACTTCTCGCGCCGAAAAGCGCGTGTTTTTCATGCGGTCCGCTTCTAAATCCAAAGCCAGGTCAATGCGGTCGGCGGGCATCGTCTCGTAATAGGCGGTGAAATCCAGCCAGGTGAAGGCATTCCAGTGGCCGCCTTCACGGGAGACCAGGCGGTCCAATGTGCCATCGGGATATTTAGGCGTGCCTTTGAACATCATGTGTTCCAGCCAATGGGAAACGCCGGTGCGGCCCGGAATCTCATTGCGGCTGCCCACCCGATACCAGACCATAAAGCTGGCCACAGGCGCGTGGTGCATCTCTTTTAGGATGATAGTAAGGCCGTTGTCTAGGGTTGTTTTGGTTGTTGCAGAAGGCATAGGAATTGTGAATTGTGAATTGTGAAGTATAGCTGCTGGTGAGCGCTGGTCCGAAATCCGAAATCTTAAATCAGTTTGCCTGCACTTCCTGCCAGGTGACGGCGCTGTTGCGGGCTGGCACGCTGCCGAGTTGGTCGGGCGCGACGCCGGTGATGTGGCGGGCAATGTGGCTGACGTGGTGGTGGGTGGTGGAGATGAAGTATTTGAATTTGAACTGCGTCCCGCCAGCGGCCGTTCCGGCGACGTAGAGGCCGGGCACGTCTGTTTCCATGGTCTGGGGGTTGAACACAGGGGCGCATTCTGGTCCGGTCAGGCTGACGCCGGCCCGCTCGAATAGGCGCATATCGGCGACGAAGCCGGTGGCTAACAGCACAAAATCGGTGGGGACGTGGATGATACGGCCGTTACCCACCATCCCATCCTCCGTTTCGGCCAATACCACATGGGTCGGCGTAATTTCCACCGGCAGGGTTGCCGGGTAAAAGGCCATTTCCCGCTTCTCCAGCCGGTCGCGCAAATCCATCGCCAGGTGGGGCTTGATGCGCTCGAAGTTAAACTCGGCGCGGCGGTAGCTCAGGCTGACCCGCGCCCCACCCCGCCAACTGCGCAGCGCCGACTCGATGGCCGAATTGCGCCCGCCAACCACCAGCAGCCGGGTGCGGAAATAAGCGTGAGGGCCGGGGAAATAATGGCTGACGTGGGGCAGGTCTTCGCCGGGGATATTCAGGCGGCGTGGCCCGGCCATACCGCCGGTCGCCAGGACAACGCGGCGGCAGTGGTAGCTTTTGCGGCCAGATAACGGCCGTGTCCGCAGCACAAAACCGCCCGCTTCTTTCTCAATATCCGTCACCGGCTCATAAACGCGCAGGTTCAAGTCGAACATCTCCACCAGCATCCGCAAGTAAGCCAGGTACTCTTCGCCGCTGAGGGGCTGTTGGCTGCGGTTGTGGACCGGCACACCGGCCAGGGCCACGTGTTCTGGCGTGCTGTAGAAGACCGTGTCCGGCGGCCATTGGCTGAAGGCATCACCGATCTGCTTCGCCTCGAACAGCGTATAGTCCACCCCGGCTCGTTGTAAAACAATCGCCAGCTCAATGCCAATGGGGCCGGCGCCGATGATGGCGACGTCGGTAATCATTTCAGGATCAGGAGCGTCTTCATTTGTCATGCGCCTGATATTACCATGACGTGGGCTTGTGGGGAAAATAACTGCTTACCACGGAGACAGGGAGAGTGCTGAGGTTAGAAAAGAAAAACCCCCGGCGCTTAAGAACGCCGGGGTCTGGAAAGGGAAAGCGGAAAGCTCTCTGAGACCGGGTTTATTTACTGGGCGTTGACTTTGACGTTGATCTGTTTCGGTTTGACGGCTTCGGACTTGGGCACGTTCAGCGTCAGCACGCCGTTTTCGTAGGTAGCTTCGATGGCTTCGGCGTTGACTTCGACGGGGAAGCGTAGGCTGCGGCTGAAACGGCCGTAGCGCCGTTCGCGCAAATGATACCGGGCGTCGTCAACCTGCTCATCGCTGCTGACTTCGCCCTGAATGGTCAGGACGTTCTTCTCCAGTGTCACATTCAAATCGTCGGCCTGGATGCCGGGCACAGAAGCTCTGACGGTATACCCGGCTTCGGCTTCAATGACGTCCAGCGGCAAGCCCCAGCTGTGCGGCGCGTCCGATTCAGCGACCTGGGCATTAAACAAACGGTCAAATTCGTTTAATAAACTGCGGGATGGGTTCCAGCGTACTATCGTGTTCATGATTTTTTCCTCCGAAAGGTTAGTTTGTTGATTTGTTTACTCAGATTGGACCAATCTTGGAGATTGGTCCAATCTGGGCCATGTAATTTCTGAATGATCACTATGCAGGTATTGTGCCGCTGTTGTGTAAGAAAGGCATATGAGCCATATCGGAGGAATGTTATTGCTGCGTATGAATTGTGTTAGCGCCGCGTTGGACTGGTAGGAGCGCGGTTCTGAACCGAACGTACTACTGACAAGAAGCCAGTGATTTTATACACTACAGGCAGTTGTATTGTTAGGGTTATAGATACGACCGAAACAGGAACGGATGTACCCAATGTCATTTATTCTCATTTTTGCCACTTCATCTATCATCGCCTCCGTTTTCACGATTGCCACCTGTATGCTTTTTGCCTCCCATAGCCCACGTGAATCTCTGGCTAAAGTGTACGTTGAATAAACGGGTTGGGTACATTCATTGCAAGTAACAGGGTAGCCTCCTTCCTGATGTCGTTCTTGATTGTATTTGTAAAAGAAAACGGCCGTCTTGCCCAAGACGGCCGTTTTCTTTTACCTATATTCGGTGATGATCATTCAGGCGGATTCGGTTGGGACAAGACAATGGTGAAGGTACTGCCCTGACCCGGTGCGCTTTCGACTTCGATACGGCCGTTTTGCCGCTCCACCACAAACCGGGCAATCGTCAGCCCCACCCCCAGACCGGGGAACAAATGCTGTCCCCCTTCTTGTTCAATGCGCACAAACGGCTCGAAGATGCGTGACAAGTTTTCCCGCGCAATGCCGATCCCTTCATCCCGCACACTGATGACAACCTCGCGCGCTGCGCGGTTATCGGCGGCAATGTGAATTGGTTTTTGGTCGGGATTAAATTTGAAGCTGTTTTCAATGATCGCCCGCAGCGCCAATACCAACGAGCGCCGGTCCGCATACACGGTGGAGATTTCCGCGGCAATGTCCAACGTCACCCGCGTCGTCTTGCCATTCAACACTTCCCGCGCCGCGTTGAGCGCCTCGATCAAAATGTCTGGCAGACTGACGTAACTGTATTCGGCCGTCGCCGGGTGCATTTCATACAAAATCAACAGGTCGTTGGTCAGGCCCACCATCGTGTCCACATTGCGCGTGATGGCGTTCAGCGCCACCTGCACTGACTCCCCTTTCACCGCCCCCTGGTTGATAAGCCCCAGAAAGCCCTTGATGGTCGTCAACGGCGTTCGCAGCTCATGCGATAACGTGGCAATAAACTCAGTCCGCAGCTTTTCCTGTGCCGCCAGGTCCAGATACGCCTTCTCTAACGCCGCGTTTTTGATATTCAATTCCTGAATCACCGCTTCATCGTTACGCCGCAAATGGCCGATAATTTGCCGCAGCAATGTGCGCAGCAAGCGCGGGTTGGCATGGGCCACCGGCAAAAAATCGGTATGTTCGATAACCAGCATTTGGCAGTCTGACCGGGCGCAAATGGTTGCTGTGCGCGTGGTTTCCCCCAAAAAAGCCATCTCGCCCAGGTAGGTATTTGGCCCCACCGTGTCAATGAGAATGTCAATCTCCGGGCTGGCATGGACGATGATGTCCGCCGCCCCTTCCAGCAAAATAAACAAAGACGTGCCCGGTTCGCCTTCGCGGCAAACAATGGCCCCCGCAGGGTAACAGCGCGGCACGGCCGCGTAAAGCAGCGCCCGAATATCCTCTTCGCCTAATTCAGGAAAGGTGGTTTGCAAAACCTCTGCCAGATCTATTTGTGCAATTTGTAGCATACTCTCCTCGCTGCCGGCGGCTGATTTGTGATTGGGTACATGAAGCCCACAATAATGTAATGGCAGTATCCAGAGGTCAGGATTCAGTATTCAGCGGGTGTTTTCAGAGGCGCCGCCAACTGAAAACTGGTCACTGAATACTGATTACGGCAATTAGTAGGTTCATTCTAACAAGCCACCGCCGCGCTTTGGGAATTTATTTACGCCAATTTCACCTGGCAGGGGAAGACCACTCTTTTTTTATGCCCCCTTCACGTAAAACAGACGGGGCAGTCTCTGTTTTACATGTTCCACAGCGCAAACCCTGTGCTATAATGTGCCCATTACGTCTTTCACCCTGCTTTCAGACCAATCACTACATCATCGCCGCCTACGTCCCAGGCCCAACTTTTGGCGCACAACCACTGCGCAGTAAAGGAATACGTGCATGGCCCCTCTGCATATTCAGGCTTTTGGCAAGCTCCAGGTGCAGTATCAAGGCAAAGCCATCACTTCGTTTCCCACCCGCCACACTGAAGAATTGTTCGCTTATCTGCTTCTCCACCAGGAAACGGAGCATCACCGCGAAAAATTGATTGAATTGCTCTGGCCGGATGGTTCACCGGACAATGCGCGTGGTCGCCTGAGTACAGTGGTGTGGCGGCTGCGCTGCCTGTTGGCTGAATTGGGGTTAGACACGGCCGTTTCCCTGCCCACCACCCGCGATTGGATAGCCTTCAGCCCGGTACGTCCGTTCACCTTCGACCTGGCCCTCTTTGAACAGGCCCTCGCCCAGGCCGCCCAAACCGACGATGAAACAGGCCAACAATGGCTGCAAACGGCCGTTACCCTCTACCACGGCGACCTCTTCAATGGCCTCTACGCCGACTGGATTCTCATCGCCCGCGAACAACTGGCCCGGCGGCATTTGCAAGCCCTGGGTGACTTGATGGCGGCCTGCCTGGCCCGCCGCGCCTACGTCGAAGCCTTAGCCCACGGCCAAACGATCCTGGCCGCCGACCCCCTGCGCGAAGAGGTCCACCGCGCCCTCATGCTTTGTTATTGGCGGCTTGGCCAACCCACCCAGGCCATGCAGCAGTTCCACCACTGCGCCCGCCTCTTGCTCGACGAACTCCACATCCTCCCCCTACCGGAAACCCGCGCCCTCTACCAACAGCTCCTCGCAGAACGCCTGCCCCACACCACCGCCGCCAGCCCCGCCCTTCACAGCGCCTACCGCGATTTCCTGCGCGCCGGCGACCGCTTGAATTCTTTGCTGGACGGTAATCCGTAGTCCGTGTTCCGTTATCCGTAATCCGTGTTCCATGGCGATTCACGGTTCGCGGTTTACGGCTTACGGAAAACGCCCCTTGTGAGACTTTTGTGAGACTTCCCCCCTAGAATGGTCGTGACGGAAACGTGGTACGGCTTAGGGAAGGCTTGCCAGTTGGTTGGTTGGTGTCAGCGACCAACTAACCATCCAACCATCCAATTCCCTCCAGGCTACAGGAAACCCTATGGACGACGAGTCAGGCGACATGATGGCTGGCTTCGACCGTGAAGCGCACTCCTTTGTCATTCGCATCTGGAAAGAACCCACCGGCGAAACCGGCCAATGGCGCGGTTGGATCAACCACGTGCAAACCGGCCAGCGCCACCACTTCCGCGACCCGTCAGCCATCAGCCCAATCGTCGCCAATTATTTGCACGACCAACACGAGGCAGTCCAGGAATGAACGTCACGGCCGTTCTCGCCCCTTATGCCGACAGCCAGAGCCATTTGCTGGCCGGGCTGTCTGTGTTGGATTGGCGCGTGCAGTGGGCCATCGCCCGCGCCCGCGCCAACGGCCTCCAGCCCGACGATGAATTTCGCGGCCTCTACATCAGCGACGACCACGCCGACGCGCTGCTGAGCCAGGGCATTGGCGGCCATATTTGGGCCAATGGCAGCGGCCGTTCCATGCCCACTGCCCTCGATTTCCCCGCCGCCCTGGATCAGGCCCGCCACGAATGGCAGGCTCGCGCCCAGGCCAGCCGGGCCGACAACATCCCCCTCCGCCTGAACCATCTGGCCGCCGCCTTTGGCCTGACGCCAATTGAAGTTGACGCCCTGCTCATCGCCCTGGCCCCGGAGATTGACCCCCGCTACGAACGCCTCTATGCCTATCTGCAAGACGACGTGACCCGCAAACGGCCGACGATTGACCTGGCCCTCAACCTGCTCACCACCAGCTTTCGTGAAAAATTACAGCAGCGGCAGTTATTTGCCGAGAACGGCCGTCTGCTTGCCCACCACCTCCTCATCTGCTTCCATGATGGCCCCAACAGCGCCGCTGCCCGGCTGGCCCACTTCCTGCGCCCTGCTCCCAGCGTCGTCGAATTTTTGCTCGATGACGACACGCTCGACCCCCAACTCACCCCCGCCGCCGCCCTGATCGCTGCCGCACCCACCCATCCGCCACAGCGCGTCCCAGCCGATTTACTCCGTCACCTGCAGCAGGCCGCCAGCCACACGCCGCTCTTTCTCTTCACCGGCCGCCCCGGAACCGGCAAACAAGAAGCCGCCCACCACCTGGCCCATGCCGCCAACCAACCCTTGCTCACCTTTGATTTCGCCGCCCTGGCCCAAACCGACCTGGCCGCCGACGAAGGACTGCGGCTTGCCTTGCGCGACGGCCGTCTCCATCAGGCCATGCTCTATCTCACTGGCTGGGAAGGGCTGCTGACCGATGACGGCCGTTTGCCCGCCAGACTCTTCAGCCAACTGCTCGTCTATCCGCACACCATTGTCCTGGCCGGGGAGCTGAATTGGCAGGCGGATGGGGAGAGGGAACGGCCGTTGTTCCCCGTCGTTTTTCCCTTGCCCGATTACGGCCGTCGTCTGGACCTCTGGCGTGCCCAACTGGGCGATGGGCTGCCGCCTGAGGCCATTGCCAGCCAGTTCCGCTTTACCCCCGGCCAGATTGAAGCCGCCGCCGCCGCCGCCCGCGACCTGGCCCGCTGGCGCGGCGAGCCATTGAGCGAAAGCGACCTCTTCGCCGCCGCCCGCGCCCACTCCAACCAAAGGTTGGCCGCGCTGGCCGTCAAAATTCGCCCGCGCTACACCTGGGACGACATCATCCTGCCCGCCGATACGCTGGCCCAACTACACGAGATGGTCAGCACCGTGCGCCAGCGCCCCACCGTTTACGGCGCCTGGGGCTTCGACCGCAAGCTCGCCCTGGGCAAAGGTCTCAACGCCCTGTTTGCCGGCGAATCGGGCACAGGCAAAACGATGGCCGCCGATGTGATGGCCGGCGCGCTGGGGCTGGACCTGTACAAAATTGACCTCTCGGCCCTGGTAAGCAAATACATCGGCGAAACGGAGAAAAATCTGGACCGCATCTTCACCGAGGCGGCTACCAGCAACGCCATCCTCTTTTTTGACGAGGCCGACGCCATTTTTGGCAAACGTTCAGAGGTAAAAGACAGCCACGACCGCTACGCCAACATCGAAATCAGCTATCTATTGCAGCGCATGGAGGCGTATGACGGCGTGGTCATTCTGGCGACCAACTTGCGCGCCAACCTGGACGACGCTTTCACCCGCCGCCTGCACTTTGCCATCGAATTTCCCTTCCCGCAGCCGGCCGACCGCGAGCGCATCTGGCGGGTCAATGTGCCGCCGGAAACGCCGATGGGCGACGATGTGGATTGGCCGCTGCTGGCCGAACGCTTTGAACTGGCCGGTGGCTCCATCCGCAACATCATCCTGGCCGCTGCCTTCCTGGCCGCCGAGGAAAACGCCGCCGCCACGGCCACGGCCGTCCATCTGCGCCACCTGCTCCACGCCGCCCGCCGCGAATACCAGAAGATGGGGCGGTTGATTGAGGAACGGTTGTTTGAACGTAATCCGTAATCGGTGAACGGAACACGGAACACGGAGGAACTATGCCCGCCGAATATCAGCTAGACGACAAGAAAAACGTAAACCGGCCAGAACGGAAAACGGCCGTTCCCGCCAAAACCGCCGACCCATTGACGCTCGATCAGATAAACAACCGGCTGGACAGTGGAACCGTCACCCAGATGCAGCAGACGTTGGGCAATACGGCCGTGCAGCGCGTCCTGGCCCAGCGCAGCGGCGCGGGCGAGGTGGATGAGGAAACGGCCGCATCCATTCAGCAACAGCGCGGCAGCGGCGGCAGTCTGGATTCCGGCATGGCGCAAAAAGCAGGGCAGACGATGGGGCAAGACTTCGCCGATGTCACCATCCACACCGACGCCCAGGCCGACCACCTGAGCCGCCAACTGGGGGCCGAAGCCTTCACCACCGGCAGCGATGTCTTCTTCCGCGAGGGGGCCTATGACCCGGCTTCCAGCGATGGGCAGCGCCTCATCGCACATGAACTGACCCACGTTGTACAGCAAGGGGCGGCCGCGCCCACCGTCCAGGGCAAACTCAGCGTCAACGACCCCGACGACCAATTTGAAACGCAAGCCGACTCTGTCGCCGACCTGGTAATGAACCAGCCGGCCGAAGAGGAAGAAGAGCTGCAACTGCAAGAAGTCGAAGAAGAAGAAGAGCTTGAATTGTGAAGTCTGAATTGTGAAGTGTGAAGTGATAAGAGACGTCTCTCTTCAACTTTACCATTCACCATTCACAATTTACCAATTCCATGATTACCGATTTAGACCAAACCATCAAACGCCTCCTCATTGAGGAGCTGCCGGTTAAAAACGGCGAAATTGACGTGAAATTCGACCAGCCGACGCGCGAGTGGAGCGCGAAGCTGGCGAAGCCGACAATCAATTTTTTCCTCTACGACGTGCGCGAGAACAACCTGCTGCGCCAGCACCAATGGCAGGCGGTTAATGGTAGCGGCCGTCCTGCCGACCCCGCCGCCCGCAAGCGCACCCCCTTCCGGGTGGACTGCACCTACATGCTCACCACCTGGGCCACTGACCCCGGCGACGAACACCGGCTGCTCACTCGCTGCTTGCTGGCCCTGTTCCGCCACCCCATCTTGCCGGAAGAAAACCTGGTGGGCAGCCTGCAAAACCCGACCTTTGAAATTCAGGCCCGTTTGGCCGCCCACGACAAGCTGACTAACCCGGCCGAAGTGTGGAGCGCGCTGGACAATGAGCTGCGGCCGTCTATCTCTTACACCATCACCCTGGCGCTGGACCCCTGGAGCGAAGTCACGGGACCGGTTGTCCATTCGCTGACCATGCGCCTGGGACAATCCGAGAATCCGCGCCGCCAGGAGATGGAGAGGGAAACGGCCGTTTCCACCACCTTCATTGGCGGCGCGCTGACCAAGGGCAAAGAGCCGCTCGGCGACGTGGCCGTCGCCCTGCAAGACACCGGCTTTATGGGGCGCACGGATAGGAACGGCCGTTATCGCTTCCACGGCGTCCCGGCCGGCAGCTATACCCTGCTCATCTGGACCGGCAAAGGCAAGCCGCAAGAAAAGCCCATCACCGTCCCCGCCGGCAACTATAACGTGGAACTGTGAGCTTTCCTGGGAGCGCAAGCCTCCTGCCTGCCATCACTGCGGGTGGGACGCCCGCGCTTCCAAAGGTGGAAAAAATGAAAAAACAACCCATCCGTAAAAACCGCGCCCCACCGCGCCGCTGTCATCAACAAATCTTATCCGCATTCATCCGCGTGTATCCGTGTTCGTTCATCCACTGCCTAAAGATTGCCCAGATTTCTTAATCTGTGGAATCTATGAAATCTGTGGATCATGTCTTAAGGAGAAAGAAAATGGCAGTCAGTTACGCATCTCCCGGCGTCTACGTTGAAGAAGTTGATCGGGGCGCCAAACCGATTCAAGCGGTGGGAACCTCCACCGCCGCATTTGTCGGCATCACCGCCGAGGCCAGCCGCAAGGCGCTGGACCCGGCCACCGGCGAGCGCGTGCCCGTCGAGTCGCGCGTTAATATCGCCACCCTCGTCACCAATTGGACGCAGTTCAGCGATATTTTCGGCGGTTTTGTCCAGGGCGCGTATTTGCCTGACGCCGTGTATGGTTACTTCGCCAATGGCGGTGGGCCGTGCTACGTCCTCAGCCTGCGCGCCCTGAATGAGGCAGCCGCCGAAAAAGCGTCATCTCCCCGCTCGCGGCCCGCGCCCAAGAAGAAGGAAGAAGGCGAGGAAGGGGACAGCGCCCCGCCCCCGCCGCCCCCGCCGACGTTTGGGCCGTTAACGGCCGCAGACTTCATCGGTGATGTGGCCCAACGTACCGGCATCAACGGCCTGGAAGCCCTGGACGATGTTAGCCTCGTCCTCTGCCCCGACTTGATGGCCGGCTACGATGGCTCCAACGCCGCCAAAGAGCTGGTCAAGCAGGTGCAAACGGCCCTCATCGCCCACTGCGAAAACCTCAAATACCGCTTCGCCATCCTGGACACCCCGCCCGGTCTCAACGCCCAGCAGGCCAAAGAGTGGCGCAACTACATCAACTTCGATTCCTCCTACGCCGCCCTCTATTATCCCTGGGTGGAAGTGGCCGACCTCAGCGACAGCCCGCAGACCAGCAAATTTGTGCCCCCCAGCGGCCACGTCGTCGGCATTTACAACCGCGCCGACAGCGAGCGCGGCGTCCACAAAGCCCCGGCCAACGAAGTGGTCCTGGGCGCGACCAACCTGGAAATCAACCTGACCAAAGGTGAGCAGGACACGCTGAACCCTATCGGCGTCAACTGCATCCGCGCCTTCCCCGGCCGGGGCATCCGCGTTTGGGGCGCGCGCACCCTTACCAGTGATGGCTCCTGGCGCTACATCAACGTGCGCCGTCTCTTCATCATGGTTGGCGCGTCGCTGGAAGCCAATATGGGCTGGGTGGTCTTTGAACCCAACGACAGCACCCTCTGGGCCAAAGTGACCCGCGACGTGACCTCCTTCTTGCGCCTGGTGTGGCGCAGCGGGGCGCTGTTTGGCTCCACGCCGGAACAGGCCTTCTATGTTAAATGTGATGAGGAGTTGAACCCGACCGAAGTGCGCGACCTGGGCCAATTGATCATCGAAATTGGTTTAGCTCCCGTCAAACCGGCCGAATTCGTCATCTTCCGCCTCAGCCAATGGGCCGGCGCGAACGCCGAAGCGTAAGAATGATGAATTGTGAATGATGAATTGTGAATTGTGAAGTTTGTAACACGGAGGTCCACAGAGGAATTGCGGAGAGCAAGAGGGAAAAGATTGGTGCATGTTGAGGGCAAAACCTGCTTTGCTTTTGCTCTCCGCTCTCTGTGTAACTCCGTGCCTTCTCCGTGTATCTCCGTGTAATAACTTTCTTTCTGGAGTGGAAAAATGGCAGAACGTACTGATCCGCTTGTTGGTTTTCATTTTGGGGTAGACATTCAGGGTGTTGTCACCGGTTACTTTACCGAATGTTCTGGGCTGGGGTCCGAGCATGAGGCGATTGAGCATAAGGTGGTGACGGAGAAAGGGCAGGAAGTGGTGCTAAAGCTGCCCGGCCGCTTGAAGTGGGAAAATATCGTCTTAAAGCGGGGCATCACCGCCAGTATGGATATTTGGGATTGGCGCAAGCAGGTGGAAGATGGCGATGTGGAGGGCGCGCGGCGCGATGGCTCCATCGTCATGTTCGACCAGAAGTTGAGCGAGGTGGCCCGTTGGAATTTCGAGCGCGCCTGGCCGCTGAAAGTGACCGGCCCGCAGCCCAAAGCCGACAGCAACGAAATCGGCATCGAAGAATTGACCATCGCCCATGAGTACATCGCACGGGTGAAATAAGACAGTTGTTAGTTGATAGTTGATAGTTGTTAGCAAGACACTATCAACTAACAACTAACAACTATCAACTACTATGCAACTTGAATTTGAGTTCACGCTTCCAAGAGGTTATCTGGATGAGGCGGGGCAGCTTCACCGGCACGGCCGTATGCGTCTGTCTACCGCTCTGGATGAGATTGAGCCGCTGCGCGACCCGCGAGTGCAGGCCAACCGGGCCTATTTGCCGGTGCTGTTGTTGAGCCGGGTGGTGGTGGCGTTGGGGTCGGTAACGGCCGTTACCCCCGCCATCATCGAACGCCTCTTCACCGCCGACCTGTCCTACCTGGAAGACCTCTACCTGCGCCTGAACAGCAGCGAAGGCATCCTGATCGGCGCGACTTGCCCGGCGTGCAGCGCCTCGTTCAACTTACAAGTTGCGCCGCTGAGTGGGTGATAGGCCGCTTAGCCTGGAGCTAAAGCCCCAGGCTAAAAAACGACGCCCCGTAAACAGGGCTAAAAAGACCCCAAGCCGGGTTTACCCGGCGTCGTGATTTAGCCGGGGCGTTTACGCCTCGGCGCAGCCGGCGAGAAGCCGGGGTATGACAGGGTGACAAGGTGACAGGTGACAAGGTGACGGGTGACGGAGTGACGGATGAGAAGGCGAAGGCCATCACGCCGGAGATTGTGCAGAAGGTGGCCGATAAGGTCTACGCTCTGCTGCTAGAAGACCTGCGCCTGGAACGAGAACGAAAACGACGGAGGTAGGCCGTAAGCCGTAAGCAGAACACGGAACACGGAATACGAAACATGCGCGATACAACCCATGCAGTTTTTCGCTTTGTGGTAGACGTAGACGGCACGCCCTATGGCGCGTTCACTGAATGCACCCTGCCGACAATTGAATGGGAAATTGAGGAGGTGAAAGAAGGCGGTTTGAACACTTTCACCCATCAGCTTCCTGGGCGGCGCAAAGGGGCAAAAATTACGCTAAAGAACGGCGTGGGAGCCAGCGAGCTGGTGGACTGGTACATGGAGACGATGAGCGAGCAGTTTAGCCGACGGCCGTTAACCATCTCCCTGCTCGACAGCCAGAAAAACCCGATCATCTCCTGGCACGCCGCCGACGCCTACCCGGTAAAATGGACCGGCCCGCAGTTGAAAAGCAGCGAGAACAGCGTCGCTATCCAGACATTGGAATTGGCCTGTGGCGAGATCACGGTGAGTACGTAGGCGAAGTGGCCCGTAAACCGTGAAGAAAACACGGCACACGAAAGACAACGATGACCAACTATCAACAGTTAACGGGGAACAGTGAACGGGCAACAGATGGCGAAAGTCCGTTGGTGCGGCGGGTGCTGCGGCATACGGCCGTTGCCACCCTCTTCCGCGCGCCGGCTGCGGGGCAAGAAGGGGTCCACGTCCCCTTCGCCGCCGCAGCCCACGCCGTCCCCGGCCGCATTGTGCCCCAAATTTCCAATGCGGAAATTTCAAACACCAATGCGGAAATTTCAAACACCAATGCGGAAATTTCAAACACCAATGCGGAAACTTTAAACACCAATGCGGAAAATAACTTTTCCAATGCGGGGATTTTAAACGACAAGGCGCAAAATAATTTTCCCAAAGCGCAAACCAAAATTCCCCAGGCGGAAATTCCAGCCACCAATCCGCAATCCGCAAGCGAAAATCCAAAATCCGACTGGTCGCGCCTGCAAGCCATCTACCACGGGCATATGCAGAAAAACAACCCGGTCGAACCCACACCGGACGCGCCCGACGTGGCCCGTTTTACCGGCCAGAACAAACAGACCGCGCCGACTGCGCCGCCAGCCAACAATCATGCGCCAGCGCCGCCGGCAGCCAATGTGGGCGACGGGCAAGCCGCGCCGCTAAACACCCCATCGCCCACTGCCGATCCTGGCGCTGGCGACGGTTCGACGGCCGCCGGCGGCGCGCTGATGGTCGGTGGCAGCCTGACGGTGGGCGGCGATGTCAGCGTGGGCGACCAGGCGACGGTAGGCGGCAGCGCGGTTGTCGGCGGCAGCACGACAGTAGGCGGCAGTGCAGCGGTTGGCGGATCGGCGACGGTTGGCGGCGCGTTGAGCAGCGGCAGCGATGCCCACATTGGCGGAGCGGCGACTGTTTTAGGGGAAACGGCCGTTGCCCAAAATGCCACCATAGGCAGCGCGGCCACCTTCCAGGGCGCAGCGACCACCGGCGAAAACGTCACAGTCGGCGGCAGCGCCCAATTTGGCGACGCCGCCGTCATCGGCCAAAACCTGGACGCCGGGGCTACTGTGCAAAGCGGCGGCGGCGTAACGGTCGGTGGACAGGCGGCGGTGGGCAGCGCCCTGGCGGCGGCGGAAAATGTGCAGATTGGGCAGTCGGCGACAATCGGCGCCGCCCTCGTCAGCGCCGGGGATGTGACCATCGGGCAAACGGCCCAGGTGGGCGGCCTGGTCAAAGCGGATACGGTGACCGTTGGGCAGAGCTTGACGACAGCCGCGCTGAAAAATGATGGTGACGTGACCGTTGGCGGCAGCGCCACAACCGGTCCGGCCAAAATTGGCGGTGGGTTGAACGTTTCCGGCAGTGTCTCCATCGGCGGCAGCGCCAAAATCGGCGGCGGCATCAGCGCCGGGGGCAATGTGACTATCGCCGGATCGTCCAACGTGGCTGCGACCGGCGGCGGCGATTCAGCCGCGCCAGTGCAGCGCCAACCGGCCGCACAGCCTGCCCTGGAAACTGTGTGGCCCGTCCAACGCCTGCCCCAACCAACCCCAACGCAGCCAACCAACCAACCAACAACCCAACCAACTCTCTCTGCCGACGCGCCGGAACGCACAAAGGTGCGCCAGACGCTTGATCAAGTGGCCGCCAGCCAACCCAGTGATTCCACTGTGGAACTGGTCTTGCCCCGCCGCCCGCGCCCGGCAGCGGCCGTTATCCAACGCCAACCAACAAACCAACCAACCCGCCAACCAACAAACCAACCAACCACCATACCCACCGAAATCGGCGAACTCCCCGGCGATTTGTGGGAACTCATTGGCAAAACCCCTCCCCCTGGGAGCGCAGGCGTCCCGCCCGCCGTAAGAGCAGGCGGGACGCCTGCGCTCCCAGGGGTGCAGCGAGAGGAAGAAACGGAAACGGAAACGGCCGTTCCCCTCCCACCCACCACCGCCAACCCTGAAGAACAAGCCGAAGCCGCCGACATCAACATTGACGACCTGGCCCGCCGCGTCTACGCCGACCTGCGCACCCGCCTGACCGTAGAGTGGGAACGCACGCGAGGCCGCTACTAACGACTATCAACTAAAATGGCAAACACACGAGGCAATTTAGTCGCCGCTCGGATATACGAGGTGGACGAAGGCGGGAACGAGTCCGGCCAATCGGTGGACTGCATGTTCAACCCGTTTGAATACACCGTCTCCAAGTCCAACACCTACGAGGAAAAGTCTCGTAATCGCTCGTCCACGCCGCAAATCGAGTTCAAAAAGTCCGGCGCGCAAACGCTCAAGCTCAACCTGCTCTTCGACACCTACGAGGCGGACGAAGACGTCAGCCAGACGACCAACAAATTGTGGAAATTCATGGAACCCAAACCGGCGCAGGGCAACCAAAAAACCACGCCGCCGGAAGTAGCCTTTGAATGGGGCGTCTTCCGCTTTGTCGCCGTCATCACCCAGATGACCCAAAAGTTCACCCTGTTTAAGAACGACGGCACGCCCGTCCGCGCCGCCGTAGACGTGACCTTCACCCAGCACAAAGATGTCAACGACTACCCCAACCAAAACCCCACCTCCGGCGGCGGCCCCATCCAGCGCGTCTGGCCGGTGGTGATGGGCGATAGGCTGGATACGATTGCTACGGCCGTTTACGGCGACGCCACCAAATGGCGCCAAATCGCTACCTACAACCACATCACCAACCCCCTGGCCCTACGCCCAGGCACGCAGTTGACCATTCCAGAAGATTAGGTACACCACAGAGGCACGGAAGGCACGGAAGATTCAAAGAAACCAGATGTTGATTGACGAGGCATTGACGGAACAAATCATTGGCGCGGCGATGGAAGTGCATCGTTTGTTGGGGCCAGGGCTGATGGAAAATGTTTACCCGGTATGTCTGGCGCATGAATTGGATTTGCGCGGTGTGAGATCTCAGCGTGAAAAACCGCTGCCCATCGTTTACAAGGGAACACAGCTAGATTGTGGCTCTTGTAGATTTAGAATTAAGTCCGGTAGTCTGCGTTGCCCGCCCCACCCAGCGATAAATCGCCGGGCTACCAACAACGCCCCATGAATGGGGCTTAAAAGCCGGGTTCACCCGGCGTTGTTTCATAGCCCGGACGTAAACGTCCGGGCGGGGCGGCGATTACCGGATTATTTTCTTAAGCACAATAGGCTGGATTTTTTGGTGGAGGACAAAGCCTCCGTGGTGAATAAATGTCTGACCAACCCCTCACCTCCCAACTTACCATCAAGCTCGCCGGGGCGCCGGTGCAGCAGCCAGTGATGGCCGCTGTCGCCGAGGTGACGGTGGACCAACATGCCTATCTGCCGCACATGTTCACCATCCGTCTGCACGACCCCGGCCTGGAACTGCTGGACAGCGGCCCCTTCGACCTGACCAAAACCATCGAAATCAGCGCCGAAGACGCCGAAGGCAGCAGCGTCAACCTCATCAGCGGCGAAATAACCGCCCTGGAACCGCGCTTCGAGGAAGGCATGATCGCCGAACTGCTGGTGCGCGGCTACGACAAATCGCACCGCCTCTACCGCGAGACGAAAAGCCGCGCCTTCCTCAACCAGAAAGACAGCGACCTGGCGGCCGACATCGCCCGCAGCGCCGGGCTGCAAGCCGACGTGGAAGCCACCGCCACCGTCTACGACCACATCTACCAGCACAACCAGTCTGACCTGGCCTTCCTGATGGAACGCGCCTGGCGTATTGGCTACGTCTGTTATGTGGCTGAGGGCAAACTGGTTTTTAAACGGCCGTCGGCCAACAGCGCCCGCGTCACCCTCACATGGGGCGAGGAGCTGCTCAGTTTCCGGCCGCGCCTCACCCTGGCAGAGCAGGTGGACGAAGTGGTGGTGAAAGGCTGGGACGCCGACAAGCAGGAGGCGATTGTGGGCCAGGCGCGCAACGGCCGTCTGTACCCCCAACTCGGCGACAGCAAAAACGGCGCTGCCTGGGCCAACGGCTTCGGCGCCGGCAAACTGGTCATCGTAGACCAGCCTGTCGTCAGCCAGGCGGAAGCCGATGCCCTGGCCGCCGCCCGGCTGGACGAACTAAGCGGCGCGTTTGTCCAGGCCGATGGGCTGGCTTTCCGCCGCCCAGACATCACCGCCGGGCAGCTTGTGAAGCTGGAAGGGCTGGGCCAACGACTGAGCGGCGATTATTTAGTGACCAGCGCCACGCATATTTACGCCGATGACGGGCTGCGCACGCTGTTTACCGTGCGCGGCTCGCGGGCTGGCCTGCTGGCCGAACAGTCGGCCGGGCAGGAACCGGTAAAACGCTGGCAGGGGGTAGTAACGGCCGTTGTCACCAACGCCGACGACCCCCTACAATGGGGCCGGATCAAGGTCAAATTCCCCTGGATGGCCGACGACGCCGAGAGTGATTGGGCGCGGGTGGTCTCTGCCGGGGCCGGGCCGGAGGCCGGTTTCTTCTGTATGCCGGACGTGGGCGACGAGGTGTTGGTGGCCTTCGAGCATGGCGAATTTAACCGCCCCCTTATTCTTGGCGGCCTGTGGAACGGCCAACACCAGGAACCGCCATCGGTAAGCGGCGCGCGCAATGGGGAACGGCCGTTGCTGCGCACCTGGCACTCCCGGACAGGCCACCACATCACCATGCACGACAACGCCGACAAAAAAATCGAACTGGCAACGGCCGCCGGCCACAAAGTTGTCCTGGACGACGCCGGTGGCAAAATTGAAATCAAAAGCAAAGGCGGCCTCACCGTCATCCTGGACGACAACGGCAGCAAAATCACCATCGAAAGCGGCGGCCAGGTCGAAGTTAAATCCACCGGCAACATGAAGCTGCAAGCCGGTGGCAACCTCGACCTGCAAGCCACCGGCCAGGTAAACGTAAAAGGCGCCATGGTGAACTTGAACTAAACTGAAATCAAGTTGAAACTCGGAGTTTTAGTGCTTTGTCATTCTGAGCGTAGTCTGCGGAGCGAAGAATCCCTATGTGTCAGCCGCAGGGGATTCTTCCTCGAAGACTCGTCAGAATGACAGGTTGTACAAAACTCTGGTTTTCAAGTCAACTTGAGTATAAGAGAATTTACCACGGAGAATACGGAGTTTTAAAACCTGTTTTCCTCTGTGCCCTCCGTGTCTCTGTGGTGCAATCTTCTGGAGAATCTATGACGACCAACATCATCGGCCAGGGCTGGGCGTTTCCACCGCAGATTGGGGCACAGGGCGGCTTCACCCTCACCCATGACCGCAACGAACTGGATCAGGCCATCCGCATTATTCTGATGACTGCGCCGGGACAGCGGGTGATGCGCCCGACTTTTGGCTGCCGCCTGCACGATCTGCTTTTTGCGCCGAACAACAGCCACACGGCCGCTTTAGCCCGCCGCTATGTAGAAGAAGCCCTGGGCATGTGGGAGCCGCGCATCCGCGTCCACAGCGTCAGCGCCCGGCCCGATCCCGACGAGGCCTCCCGGCTGCTCATCGAAATCAGCTACGAAACCAAAGCCACCAATGACCGGCGGAGTCTGGTATATCCCTTTTATCTCATTCCAGAGGAATAAGAAATTGTCAAGGGTCAATAGCCAATAGTCAATCGCCAACCGTTGACAATTGACAATTCAGGAGTTCTTTATGTCGCTAATCGCTCCCAAACTCGACGACCGCCACTTCCAAGACCTGGTGGATGAGGCCAAAAAGCGCATCCCCCATTACGTCAAGGAGTGGACTGACCACAACGTCAGCGACCCCGGCGTGACGCTGATCGAACTGTTTGCCTGGATGACCGATGTGCTGCTGTACCGGCTCAATCAGGTCCCTGACCGACACTATATCAAGTTTATGGAGATGTTGGGCATTACCTTGCAGCCGCCGCAGCCGGCCAAAGTGCCGGTGACGTTTTGGTTGTCTGCGCCGCAGGCGACGGCCGTATCCATCCCCGCCGGCACCGAAGTCGCCAGCACCCGCACGGAGACGGAAAGCTCCATCATTTTCACCACCGACGCCGATTTTGTGGTGCAGCCGCCGCAGCTAACGGCCGTTCTCTCGCGCATCACCGCCGGACAAGAGCAAAAACAATACCGCGAGCAAAACCTGCGCCGTCTGGCGGCCGGCTTTGAAGGCTTTGAAGCCTTCTCCGGCGTGCCGCAAATAGACGACGCTCTCTACTTCGGCTTCACCAACGACCTCAGCCACCATATCCTCGGCCTGCAATTCGACTGCGATTCGGCCGGCGGCGCAGGCATAGACCCCACCCAACCGCCGGTGGTGTGGGAAGCCTCCACCGGGGACGTCAATGCCCGTTGGCTGCCCTGTGCCATAGACCTGGACACCACCAAAGGCATGAATATCGGCGGCCAGATTCACCTCCACCTGCCGGCCATGGGGCGTTACGCCATCAACAAACAAGAACAGTACTGGGTGCGCGTCCGCGTGCGCGAAATCAGCGCCGCCGAACGGCAGGACGGGATGCGGCCGTACCAGACCTCACCCCGCCTGCGCCAGGTTCAGGCGGCTGCCTGGGGTGGGACCACCCCAGCCACCCACGCCCAACAAATCGAAAACGAATTTTTAGGCCAGAGTGATGGCGCCGCCGGTCAGCGCTATCAACTGCGCGTTACTCCCATCCTGGCCCGCCAGCCGCAAGAAACGCTGTTGGTACAGGTGGAAGGCGAAGCGCCGCAGCCCTGGACCGAAGTTGAAGATTTGGCTGATTCCAGCGCCTACGATGCGCACTTCACCCTGGACAGCGTGACCGGCGAACTGCGCCTGGGGCCGGCCGTGCGCCAGCCCGATGGCGCGATCAAACTTTACAGCGCCATTCCGCCGCGTGGGGCCAATCTGGTATTCCGCCGCTATCGCACCGGCGGCGGGCAAATTGGCAATGTGCAGACTGGCATCCTCAACACCCTCAAGACGGCCATCCCCTACATCGCCCGCGTGCGCAACCGCGAGCCAGCCTGGGGCGGGCTGGACGCGGAGACGCTGGAAGCGGCGATGATGCGCGCCCCCAAGCTGCTGCGTTCACGCGGCCGCGCCGTCACTGAGGATGATTTTGAATTTTTGGCGCGGCAGGCGCTGCCGGCGGCGATTGGACGGGTGAGATGTTTGCAGCCACGGCCGTCGGCCGCCGGGCGTGTCGCGCCGGGGCAGGTGTATGTGCTGGTTGTGCCCCGCGTAGCCAATCCGGCCGGCTTCCTGGCCCCGGAGCAGTTGGAACCCTCCGCGGAACATGTCGCCCGCCTGGGCAGCTATCTCGACGAGCGCCGCTTGTTGACGACGCAGCTAGACATCCGCGCCCCGGCCTACCGTTGGGTGGCTGCCCGCGTGCAGCTTCGCGCCGCCCCCGGCATCAACCAGGCCGACGTGGAAAGCGAGGTGCTGGCCCGCCTCTACCGTTTCCTCAACCCGCTCACCGGCGGACCAGGCGGCGATGGCTGGCCGTTTGGTCGGGAACTCTTTTTGTCGGATGTGTACCAGACGCTCCAGGGCTTGCCCCACGTGCAGTTTATCCGCAACGTGGACCTGTTTATCGCCGCGCCGGGCGGCGGGCCGCAGGGGGAACGGGTGGAATCGGTGGAAGTGGTGGCGCATGGGGTGATTGCATCCGGGCGGCACGAAGTGGTGTTTGTGTAATTCCCAGGGGTTCTTATGAACGGGAAACAGCAGCAGGAAAAGAAAGCGACCAGCGGGCAGTCTGGATTACGGCCGAAAACGGCCGTCTCCCCTCTTTGCCCGATTTGTCGTGGCGGCAGACGGCCGTATTGCAATGGCAGCGGCAGCAGGGCAACGCCTACGTCCAGCGCCGTCTGGCGCAGGGCGTGCCCCAAATCCAGCGCGACTGCCCGCCCGACTGCCCCCGCGAGCCGCGCCGCCGCGTGCCCGGCCTGGACGACGCCATCGTCATGCAGGTTGAAGACGCCATAGATAACAGCAACCCGCAGGGCGCTATCAATCTGGTGGTCAACGCCCTGGCCGCCCAGGGGCGCATCAACACCAGCGAACTGGACGGCGGCATCATGCGCTACGGCGCGGCAATGACCGATGAAGGGCACACCCGGTCCTTCTGGGACAAAGACCCGGCCACCCACCCAGACGCCAAAATGCTGCCTTTTGAAGTGACCATCGGTCCGGCCGCTTTGTCCGACGTGCCCTGGTTGTACGCCACCGTCATTCACGAATGGCGGCACGTGCAGCAGTTCCGCGTGCCGATGGCCATGGCCGACCGCAACGCGGCCACCGAAGCGGATGCCTATCTGAATGGCATCGAGCAGGCATGGGCCAGCGGTCTGACCACCGAGCAGGTGACGGAACTATTTAACCGCCTGCGCGACGACCATTGGAGCCGGATAACCGACCCGACCATTCGCGCCAGCTTGCAGCCGCGCTACGACGCCGCCGAGGCATATGTCAACAGCTTTACCACCAGCGGCCTGGCGCCGCGCATCTTCCAGCAGCTGCACTTTGCGCAGATTTTCTTTGCTACCGGCCAGGCCAAACTGGACAGCGCCGCCAACGATGAAATCGGCATTGTGGTGGACCGGGCCAACCTGCTGCGCAGCGACCATCCTGATTATGATATGCGCTGGACGATCACCGGGTTTGCCAGCCCGCGCTGGCAGCACCCGCGCCGCGGCGAGATGCCAGCCGATTTGAACCAGGCCCTCTCGCGGCAGCGCGCCGACACGACGCTGGCGCAAATCCAAAACGCCTTCCGCGCCGAAGGAGATGGCGCGTGCGATTTCCGCATCCAGACCTGCGCGCCGCAAGCGGTGACGGTGGACGACCCGACCTGGGATTCGCTGGCGCGCGGCGAAGGTTCCGCCCCAGCGCTGGCCGAAGGGCGCGACCTAAACAGCGATGATCAGCAGGACCGGCGGGTGGATGTTTTGGTGGAATTTAGCCCTGGCCCGCGTGTGCCGACACAGCCGCCGGGTTGGCTGGGCGGTGGCGGCGGTGGGACATAGATGATGAGTCGTAGAAAGCGCAGTAAAACAGCCCGAAAGCAGCCGGAACCCCAGCAGCCAATCAACGTGGGCAGGCACGGGGAACAGTCTTCGGTCATTGCCCCGGAGCTGGCCGAACAACTGCCGGAACATGCCACGACACGGCCGTTGCGCCAATCGGCCATCTTGCAGCTGCAACAAACACATGGCAACGGCTTCGTCCAGCGCTACCTGCCCCCGGCCATGAGCGACCAGGCCATCGAAGCCTACGACGCCATGGAAGAAAAAGCGCGCGGCATCGGGGACGCCATTCACGAGGCCCTCTATTCCGGCAAAGCTGTTGGCCCATCGCTGACGGTGATGAAATTAATGGACCACAATTTGGGGATGCGCGCCAAAATTCAGAGCGAATTTGCCTACCATCACGGCCAGAGCTTGCAAAGTTTCCTCAAATCCCACCTGACCGGGGACATGCTGGTGAAGGCGTTTGCCTTGCTCGAAGCCGAACATTTTTACGATTACCATGTGGACGTGGCCCTGGCGCTCATCCCAGAAGGGACCCGCGACGCCCACCTGATCCGCATTTTGCAAAGCCTGCCGCTGGCCGGGCGCAAGAAAATGGAGACCATCTACAACCAGGTTTTCCGGCAAATCGGCGAGGGGTCTTTGTTGGCCGACTTGCAGGGCGACCTGGCGACCGACAAAGACTTATACCAGGCGCTGGCGCTGATGCACCGCGAAAAGCTGAACAAAGCCGACGAATTGTATATGATGAGCACCGGTCAGGCGGGCACGGAGACCGACGCGGTGGTGGAATTGTTTATGAGCGCCTGGGAGCAAGGACCGGAGCAGGTGGTGGCGCTGGAAAAAGATTGGAACGCTTACGTGCGCAACCATGATGGCTGGTCCAGCGCCCGATGGGACAACATGGGCCTTTCGCTCTATGAGGCGATGGACGGGGAATTATCGGGACGGCCGTGGCACACCGTGAAGGCCATTCTCGATGGGACCAAAGCGTACCAGGAGAGCCTGTTTACCGACAAGGCGCTGGCCTGGGGGCAGCAAAGCCTGGCCGAAATCGCTGCCAGCGACGCCGACCCCGGCGCGGCGCTGGTAAACATTGTGCTGCGCGATGCTTTCAAGGTGGCCCTGGGTAAGCCGGTGCTGGAGGAAACGGCCGAAAACAGCCCGCAGATTGCCAGCAAAAATTTGCTGAACGCGGCCATGTCGGGCGATTTGGTGGGGATGGGCCAGGCGACAGAGCAGTTGAACCAGCAGGCGCAGCAAGCGCTAGAACGCCTCTATCGAACGGAAGAAATTCAATTGCAAACCGCCTGGGATATTGTGACGGCGACCACCGACAAGGGTGGCTTCTTGTACACCGGCGCGGGAACCGACGACGCCAATCTGAATCGGGCCATCGGCCAGATGCAAACAATCTGGCAGGGGCGCATCGAACGCGCCGCCGGGACGCCGCAGGAAGCGGTATACAAAGAGCAGTGGGCGGCCGTGCAAACCCGGCTGCGGCTGGTTATCAAAGACGAGATGAGCGAAGGCTCGGTGGAATATGAGCGGGCGCACCTGCGGCTGGCCGGCGATTTACGGCCGGCCGATGAGATTTATCTGGCGCTGCGCGAAAACGACAACGCCAAACTGCTAAAGCTGGCGACGAAATTCTGGGCGACGGGCGAGCTGGCCGATGTTCACCGGGAGATGCGCCGGGAACGGCCGTTGGGCGCTTATACCCGCCCACCCTTCGACGAAGTGGATATTTCGCGCCAGATTGGCGCATTGTCGCCGCTGGATTGGGAGCGCGCCGAATACATGCTGCTGCCCTATCCACCGCGCGAGCAGGCGATGCGCGGCGCGCTGCGCCTGGAACTGGAACTGCGCATTGGCGATGGTGATGGCGACCTCAAACGCGCCTACGACTTCCTGAACGATAAGAACGTCAGCGAGAGCCTGCGCCGCGACATCATCGCCCAGTTTGTGGCGCGGCAGGCGGCCAATCAACCCGGCGACAACGACACGCAGAAGTTTTTGGCCTACATTGACCGGCGTTATGACAGCTCTTACACCTGTTACGAATTCCGCGATTTGCTGGACCCGACCACGGATTTAGGCGAATTGGTGGCGCGCGGCGAGGGGCGGTTGGCTGCTTCGGAATCAGGGCTGATGGACCCACTGTTGAACGTGGTGATAGACAATTGGGACGCCATGACCGGTGAGGATGACCGGATGGTGACGCTGCGCGCCCTGGAGCGGCTGCGATTTATTCAGGCGCAGGCGGGGGCCAAAGACGAAGAGTTGGCGGCGATGCTGGCGATGACCGGCAAGACGACGCCGCAGGAGTTGGGCCAGTTTACCTACGATGAGTTTAAGGCCAATCTGGAACAGGTGCGGGCGGTGAAAAACGGGATTGCCGAGGGGATGGCAACGGCCGTTTCCCTGGCCGTTCAAGCCGTTTTAGCCGCCGCCACCGCCGGGGCCGCTTCTGGTCCATTGGTGGTCGCTTTGGGTGGGGCGGTGGCCGAAATGCTGGCCAAAGAAGCCCTGTTGGGCAAAGATTTTGAGCTGACCAGCGCTGAAAACGCCGGTAAGTTGATGCAGGCCGTTGGCGAAGCGGGCATGGGCATGGCTATTTCTAAAGTAAACATTTTGGATGCCGAAACGCTCAAAAAGATGGGACGCGCCGGTTCCTTTGTGGACGATGCGGCGAAATCGGGCATTGAAATGGTGAGTAAGACGGGTATTGAAGCAGCCTACAAAGAGAAACTGCCTGACGATTCGCAGGTCTTCGAGGCGGCGCTGGCGGTGCTGGTGGCCGGTGGCAAAGGGGCGATGACCCACCGTATCAAGATTGAAGAAGTGACCGACGATATCGGCAAGCTAAAAATCAACGTGGCAGCCAACATTGCCGCCAATGTCAGCGGCGATTTGGGTAAAGAAGGGTACAAAGCGGCCCAGAGCGGCGATTGGGAAGCGGTCCACGCGAAGGTGTTGGAGATTGTAGTCATTGGTACGTTGAAAGGAGCGCACAGCGCCGCTTCCGATTTTGCGAGTGGCAAGGTGGAAGACAAACGCAAGGCGCAGACGCAAAAAGAGATTGAAGCGCTGGACGCCCAGGAGCAGGCAGAGCGGCGAATGGCTGAAGCAAAGTGGCAGCAGGTATGGCAGCAGAAGAACAGCGCGAAACAGTGGAAAGAAATTGAGGCAGAGTGGGAGCGCATCATTCAAGAAGCGGAAACCAGTGACAAATGGGCGGAGATTGACGCCGGGTGGGATGAGATATTAAAGGAGGAGATGGCGAAACGGCCGTAACCTGTAACGGCCGTTGCCCACAGACATACCTATGGCAGAAACCTACATCTTTCAACTCAACATCACCGGACCAGACAGGGCGGAGACGGTCACGCTGGCGATTGGCGCAGCTATCTTTGGCCGCCAGCCCGGCATAGATATTTTATTAGAGCACCCACTGGTTTCGCGGCGGCACGCGCAGGTGGTTGCCACGCCCACCACCTGCGAACTGACCGACCTGGGCAGCAGCAACGGCACGCGGCTGAATGACACGCCGCTGCTGCCCAACACGCCCATTTTCCTCAACCACAACGACGTGATCGAGATAGGGCCGTTTAAGATGGTGCTGGCGGTAACGGCCGTGCAGTCGGAGCCAGAGCCAAAGCCAGAGCTAGAGCTAGAGCTAGAGAGAGAAAACCAACCAGCCCTCTCTATCCCCCCTGCTCCCCCGTCCCCCCGCCCGCCTGCTCCCCGTCTCCCCCACTCCCCATCTCCCCCACTCCCCCCTGGTCTTTCCAGCCATTCCACCCGCCTGCTGGGCTACCTGCCCGGCATCTACCATACCGACTTGATGAGCCGGTTTTTGGCGTTGTTTGAATCTATTCTCATTCCGATTGAGTGGAATATAGACAACTTCGACCTTTACCTGGACCCACACACGTCACCGGTGGGCTTTTTGCCCTGGTTGTGCAACTGGTTCGAGGTGGTGTTTGATGATACCTGGACCGAGCGGCAGCGGCGGCAGTTTTTAGGCGAGGCAGCGGAATTGTACGGCCGTCGGGGAACCAAATGGGCCATGAGCCGCCTGCTGGAAATTTACACCGGTCACCAACCTGAAATCGTAGACAAAGCCGAAAAGCTGGACCCCTTTACGTTTAGTATTGATATACCCGTTCGGGAAAAAGAGTTGAATCGAACCCTGATTGAGCATATCATAGATGGTAACAAACCGGCGCACACCACTTATAAACTACGTTTTAAGCAGTAATCTATACTTGACAAGGTGACATCTGACGACAGCAATTCTCATTCTGCAAATGCCTTACCTGTCGCGCCGTCCCGCCCCTACGATAACACCAGGGCAAATTGAGAACTGCTGATCTGACAAAGCGGCATTTGACAAGGTGACAAAAATGTCGGATTATGACTTTGCGAGTGCAGATTAAGGCGAAAGAGCGTTGGTTTACAAACCAACTAACCAACTAACCAACCAATACACCCAAATACGTGAAATTCATGGACAACATAATCGGACAACAAATTGACGTTTACCGCATTGAGGCGCGACTGGGGGCAGGCGGCATGGGCGCGGTTTACCGCGCTTACGATGCGGGTCTGGCGCGGCGCGTCGCCCTGAAGGTAATGCATGCCCAGTTTGCCAGCCAGCCCCAATTCCAGCGCCGCTTTATGCAAGAAGCCCAGGCTGTCGCCCGCCTGACCCACCCCTCCATCGTCGTCATCCACCGCTTCGACAACAAGCAGGGCTACCTGTACATTGTGATGGAATACGTCAACGGCCTCAGCCTGGGCGCATACATCAAGCAGTTGGCGCAGCGCAATCAGGTGATGCTGCTGACGGAAACGGCGCACATCATCGCCCAGGTGGCCGACGCGCTGGGCTACGCCCATCGCCAGGGGGTGGTTCACCGCGACATCAAGCCGGACAATATCCTGATACGGCCGTTAGACCAACCCGAACGAGACAACGAACCGCCGGTACGCTCCGTGGTGACAGATTTTGGGCTGGCCAAGCTGCTGGAAGGGGGCATCGAAACCCAATCCGGCACATTTATGGGCACACTGCCCTATATGTCGCCAGAACAGGCGTTGGCCAAGACGGTAGACGGCCGTTCCGACATCTATTCCCTCGGCGTCGTCCTCTACCAACTGGCGACCGGCCAACTGCCCTTCGACATCAAAACCCCCACCGAGGCCGTCCTCAAGCATCTCAACGAAATCCCACCGCCGCCGCGCCAATTGCAGCCTGGCCTGCCGGCCACCCTGGAAACCGTCATCACCAAAGCGTTAGCCAAAGAGCCGGCCGACCGCTACCAGACGGCCGAAGCATTCGCCAGCGCCCTGCGCGCCGCCGCCGCCGGCCTGACCAGCGAAGACGTAACCGTCTTCAAAACCGTCGCCGCCACCAACGTTGTCAGCCTGATGACTCAACTGGAAGCGCCGGGTGGCGTGGCCGAGCCGAGCCAATGGGATTACGACGCCGATGCCCCTGGCCGTGTAGACCGGCTGATTATCGCCCACGAGGACGAAACCAACCGGCCGCAAAACCTGGAGAAAAAATCGCTGATCATCGGCCGTACCGATGAAAATGACGTAGTCTTGCCCGCTAAAGGCGTCTCGCGCCGCCATGTCCGGCTGGACAAAACGGCCACCGGCTGGCAAGTAACCGACCTGGGCAGCACCAATGGCACCTTCCTGGAAGGCAGTAAGCTGCTGCCAGACATACCCGAAGCGTGGCAAGTGGGGGAAACGCTGCGGGTCGGGCCGTATCATTTGCAGTGGCAGGCGGGGCAGCCAACGGCCGTGCCGCCGCTGGGAATGCCCGTCGGCGGGTTAACCTACCAGGCCACCCGTCCCGCCTCCACCCCACCCGGCGCATCACAAATTCTCAGCAGCAGCGGCCAACTGAGCGTGGTGGTCAACCCGACGCACGTGGACGTAACCCCAGGACAGCGCGCCGATATGCAGGTGGAACTGTTCAACCAGGGCATGACGGTCGATCATTTCAGCCTGAATATCGAAGGATTACCGGCCAATTGGGTCACGCTGCCGGCCGATTCGCTGCAATTGATGCCCGGCGCGCGCGGCTCTCTGCCCATTTCTGTGCATCCGCCGCAAGACAGCAGCGCCCGTTCCGGCCAGCATCGCTACAGGCTGATTGTCACTTCGCGGTCAGATCAAAAAGAATCGGCGGCCGTTTCTGGCAGCGTTACCGTGAAGCCCTTCAGCCGCTTTAGCCTGGATATGCGGCCCAAACGGATCAACAACCCTGGCATTTGCCGCCTGCTCATTCGCAACGAGGGCAATTTTGACACGACGTTTAGCCTGGTTGCGCGGGATCCGGGCGAGGCGATTAAATTCGAGACAACGCACCAACGCCTGCCCGTGGCTGCCGGGCAGGCGACGACGGTAGATTGGCAGATCGCGGCTAAGAATCGGCCGTTTATGGGGCCAAAACAAACCCTGCCCTTTGAAGTACAGGTGAGCGCGGCTACCAGCGATCAGCAAAGCATTGCCGGCCAGTTGGACGTGAAACCGGTTATCCCTGCCTGGGTTCCTGGTTTGTTGATGGCGCTGTTGGTGCTGCTGTGCGTGGTGGCTGCCGGGGCGTATGCCTACCTCAACCAGCAAAACCAGGCGGCCGAAGCGACAGCCCAGGCCATCGCCAATGCCCAAATCGTGGCCACACAGACCTTTGAGGCGCAGTTGTCGGCGGCGGAGTTGGGCACGCGGACGGCGGAAGACGCGGCGGCGGCGGCAGCCACTTCATTGGCGGCAACGGCCGTTGCCCTGGGCGACGACGACGGCGATGGGCTGAGCAATCAACAAGAATTGCAGTTGGGCACAGACCCCAACAACCCAGATACCGACGGCGATGGCCTGAGCGACGGGGCCGAAGTCAACCAGTTCGGCACAAATCCGAAGAATAAAGACACCGATGGCGACACCTTGTCGGATGGCGACGAGGTGAACATTTACGGCACGTCGCCGACCAACCCAGACACAGACGGCGATGGCATCCCCGATGGCGTCGAAGTGGCGGCGGGCAGCAACCCGCTGCTGCCGCCGACAGCTACCGCCACCAATACGCCGGAACCGGCCCCGGTGACGCCGACGTTTACCCCCACGCCCAGCGCCACGCCGCCAACGGCCGTGGGCATCTGGGACGGCGCATGGGATACCACCTGTTCTTACCTGAATTGCAGCAGCGTCACCCTGAAACAGGCCGATGGCAGCGACACCGTCACCGGCTCTTTCCAGGCGTTGGATAAAACCGGTACGCTGGTGGGCATTGTCGAAGAGAACCGGCTGACGGGCACGTGGTCGCTCAGCGGCAGTAATGGCACGTTTGACTTCTGGATTGATCCGGTCGGCAGTATGTGGCAGGGCAATTGGGACAAAACGGCCGATTGGTGCGGTGTGCGCGACGCCGATGCGCAGACGTTCCCCACGCCCTGCGGTATCGCCCGCTGGTATGGCGAATGGGCCACCACCTACGATACGCTGACCATCACGCAAGATGGCGTGGAAATTGAAGGCGTCTACGCCAACGGCGATGGGACCGTGACCGGCACGGTAAACGGTATTCGCATTAACGGCAATTGGTCCCGCGGCGTCAGCAATGGCACGCTGGCCTTTTTCTTGCAGGGCAGCGGCGACCAGTTTAATGGCAATTGGGATACTTCCAACGCCTGGTGCGGCCGGCGCAGCAGCGTGCCAGAACCAACGCCTTGTTTTAACAGTGGTATTTCTATCTTCGAAATTCCGCCGTTGATCATGGTGACGCTGCAACCGAACCTGCCCATTTTGCCCATCATACCGATTATCATTCCCACGCCCACGCCGTAAACTGCCCGCCCCGAAGGATTTAGGAAAATCCTTCGGGGCTTTTTTTACAAGCGACTTATGAACCGATTTTGGCGGTGGTGGGTAACGGCCGTTACTCTGTTTCTTTTATTAGGCTGCAACCTGACGACGGCCGTGATCCCATCGCCATTTCCCACCGGCACAGCCGCGCCGCCGCCGACCACTGCGATTGTCCCCTTAGCCACGTCGCTGGCAACGGCCGTCCCCCTCATCCCCAGCCCGATCCCCACCGCAACTTACACACCAGCGGCGGCGCAAACGGCAACGGCCGTGCCCGTCCCATCTCGCTTCACCAATGTGCGATTCGCTGCCGCTCCATCTGGCCCGGCGCAAACCGAGTTTCCGGTGGGCACAGCCGAGGTATTCGCCTTGTGGGAGTTCAATGGCATGGCTGCTGGCGACGTGGTCCAGCGCGTCTGGCGTAAAGATGGGGCAACCTGGCTAAACCGCGAAGAAATCTGGGCCGCCGGGTCGTCCGGTGGTGTGACCAATATCTCAATTTTTGATCGTGGTTTGGGCGGATTAGACCCTGGTTTGTACGAATTGGACCTGTTGGTCAACGGCGTCTGGCAGGCGGTCGGCCAATTTACCATCTTGCCCCGGCCGGCCGCCGGCAGCCCGGTTTTTGCCAATTTGCGTTTTGCGGCGACGCCCATCGGTCCGCCGCAAAGTGTGTTCCCGGCCGGGACACAGCGCATTTTTGCCGTGTGGGATTACCAGAACATGGGCGTGACAGACGTGGTACGGCGGGAATGGCGCAGAGACGGCGAACCCTGGCTGATACGTGAAGAGACCTGGGATTATCTGCACTATGGACCGCAAGGCGTGGTCAACGATGTGTCTATTTATGATTTTGAAACTGGCCTGCCGCCGGGTGAGTATGAGTTGCTTCTTTTTTTGAATGGGATACAACAATTAGCGGCTGCTTTGACGATTACCCAATAGCGGCCGCCGCTACAAAAGTCTCTGAGACTTTTGTGGCTTTATTCATTTTCTACAAAAGAGGCAATATGGAACGATTGGAAAAGTTTGACAGCCCGACCATACCAAACGGATTTTACTGGTTCAATCCCCCGGATACGTATCGTTTTGGCGATGGCCTGGAGATTGTGACCAAGCCGCAGACGGATTTCTGGCAGACGACGCATTATGGGTCTCGGCGTGATGATGGGCATTGTCTATTGACGCGCATCAGCGGCGATTTTACCATACAGACGCATGTTACTTTTGCGCCGCGCAATCGGTATGACCAATGTGGTTTAATGGTGCGCCTGAACGCGGAGAACTGGATTAAGATGGGGATTGAGTATGAAGACACGGCCGTTAGCCGTCTTGGCTCGGTGGTAACAAACCTGGGGTACTCTGATTGGGCCACGCAGGACATTGGCTCTGATCTGACCGAAAGGTGGTATCGGCTCAGCCGCAATGGCAACGACTTTTTGCTGGAACAGTCGGTGGACGGCCTGACTTGGGCGCAAATGCGCATCACCCATTTACACCTGGGGCCGCCGCAGTTAGAAGTAGGCCCCTACGCTTGCAGCCCCACCGGCCAGGATTTTCGCTGCCAGTTTTCCTGGGTAGAAATCAGCCCAAACGTCTGGCGGGTTTAGAGGCGTGTTCCGTATTCCGTATGACGGCCTACGGCTTACGGTAAACTCGTCAGGGGCAGTTCAATGGTGAAAGTGGTTCCAGTTCCTACTTCGCTGTAGACGGCGAGACGGCCGTTATGTTCCCGCACGATTTTTTCGGCAATAGCCAGCCCCAGGCCGCTGCCTTCGGCGTGGTCTTCGCTGCCGGGGATGCGGTAGAAACGCTCGAACAGGTGGGGCAGGTCCTCTGGGGCAATGCCTGGGCCGGTGTCGCTGACTGTGAGCACAACTCTGTCGGTGATACTGTCGGCGGTGATGGTGAGACGGCCGTGTTCCCGGTTGTACTTGATGCCGTTGCTCACCAGATTGAGCAGCGCCTGCTTCAGCCGGTCCTGGTCGCCGACCAGGCAAGGCGAGTCGGCGGGGGAAGGCAGGGCGGGGAGGCATACGGCCGTTAACCTGATCTGCCGCGCATCAGCCTGGGCTTGCGACAGGCGCAGCACATCGTGGACCACCTCGGCGATGTCTACCGGCCGGCGCGCCAATTGCATTCGCCCCGATTCCAGGCGGGCGAAATCCACAAATTCCTGCGTCATGCGCGAGAGCCGCTCCGATTCGCGCTGGATCATGCGCACCACTTCCGCCTGTTTGGCCGCCGGAAAATCGGACCGGGCCATCAGCTCGCTGGCGGTGGTGATCGCCATCAGCGGTGTTTTTAGCTCGTGCATAATCTCGGCCAGCAGATCCGATTGGTAAAACAGATGGGCGTTGAGGATGGCGACGGCCGACTGCGAGGCCAGCGCTTCCAGAATCGCCATGTCTTGTGGGCTGTAGGTGCTGTTATCAATCTTGTTAATGACTTCCAGGCAGCCGATGATACCTTTGGCCGTCACCAGGGGCACGGCCAGCATGGAGCGTGTATGAAAAGCCAGGTCTTCATCCACGCTGGCGTAAAAGCGGTCGTCGGCCTGCACATCGGCCAGGACCAGGGAACGGCCGGTGCGCACCACCCAACCGGCAATGCTGGTGTCTAATGGCACGATGATGTCTTTGGGCATCTGGCTGCCGGTGGAGGCGGCGAAATGCAGTTGGCCGGTTTTCTGGTCTACCAGCAAGATGGAGGCGGCTTCGGTGTGAGTCAGTTCCGTCGCCACGTCCATAACCAGGTCGAGCAGGGTGTCCAATTGCAGGGTAGAACTCAGGCGGGTGCTGATCTCCAGCAGGCGCTGCAAGCTGTCGGCGCGAATGGCGGGGGATGACGGCCGTTGCTGTTCTGTTTCGATGATGGTCATGGTACTCCGTTGAAACTGTAGAGCCAGCATCCTGCTGGCGGCGGGCCAGCTATACTCGCAAAGGTTATCATCTGACATTGCTGGTCTGTTTCGATGATGGCCATGGTACTCCGTTGAAACTGTAGCGCCAGCATCCTATTGGCGGCGGGCCAGTTATACTGGCAATGATCATCATCTGCCATTCTTGTCACCTTGTCAGATGTCAGCTTGCCAGATATAGAAGCTGGCGTTTCCACCAATCAGGCAAAACTGGTCGCCAGCCGGGGCAAAACATCCACCACGTCGGCGTGAATAAGCACGTCGGCCATGTCGTCCAGGTGGGTTTCGCCCAGGTTCACGATGATCAATTTGGCGCCGGCGTATTTCGCCAGCATCGGCAGATCGCCGGCGGGCGCAACTTCCAGCGACGATCCGGCGACGATCATCACGTCGCAGTCGCGCGCGTGGCGTTTGGCGCGGTTCATAATGGTAACCGGCAAAATTTCGCCGAACAGAATGACGTTCGGTTTTAAGATACCACCACAGCCGGGGCAGCGAGGAATCTCGCCATCGGCCAGGTAGTCGGTCAGCACGACTTCGGCCAGATAGGTTTGCAGGCAGTGCATACAGGTGGCCTCACGCAAATGGCCGTGTACTTCGTAGATGGTTTTGGACCCGGCTTTGGTGTGCAGCACATCTATATTTTGGGTGATAACAGCTTGTAACGGGCCTGATGCTTCCATGTGGGCCAGGGCCAGGTGGGCCGGGTTGGGTTGGGCGACCATGATTTTTTGGAATAACGGCCGTATCCAACTATAAAAAGCCTGTGGGTTTTGTTTAAAGGCGGTTATCGTCGCCACTTCCATGGGATCATATTGGTCCCATAAGCCAGATTCCGGGCTGCGAAAATCGGGAATGCCAGAGCGGGTGCTGATGCCGGCGCCGGTCAGGGCCACGACGTGTCTTGCTTTGTTTAAGATGTGCATTGCCTGGTTGATTTGTGCTTCAAAGTGGTCCACGGGCCTCTCCCTCTTGCTGGTTGTTGGCAGACACAATGTCGTTACGGTTGGCTCAGGCGTTGACGATCTGGTGGGCTAGTTGGTGCAAATTAAGACCCGCTTGCGTTTGGGCGCTCAGGTATACCAGTGGTTGGGCTTTGTTGACAGCGCGGGTCATTTCTGCGACTGGGATGGAAAGGATAGCCAGGAGGGGGTGGCCCAGAAAGCCTTCAACGGCCGTGCGTGGCAGCTGCGCCGCTTCCTGGCCAAAGTCCAACATCACGGCGCTAATTTCCAGGTAGGGATACATCTCTTTGAGCGTGTTGAGAATCTGGCGGGCAGACGAGAGGGCGACACGCTCCGGGCGCAGGCAGACGATAATTTGGTCTGCCTGTTCCAACACCGGCCGGCTTCTTTCATTCAATTCCTGGCCCAGGTCAGCCACCACGAGCGGACTGATGCGCCTGAGGGTGGCGAGTAAGGCGCTTGTTTGGGGTGGGGTCAGTTGTGGGAAGCGGCGATTTTGATTCACCTGGCTCAATAACAGGCGCAAATTGGGGCTGTAGGTCACCAGAAACGATGGTAACTGTTCGGCAATTTCAACCTCCGGCAGCGTCGCCAGCATGTTCAGGCCGCTGGCATTCTTCTGGTTGAGGTAAAGCCCAACGTGGCCCTGCACCATGTCCAGGTCTACGAGTGTGGTGAGGTGGCCGGCGCCGGCGTAAACGGCCGCCAGATTAATAGCCACCGTGGTGGCCCCGGCGCCACCGCGCGCGCCGAGGACAGCAACGATCTGATGGCTGGCCGCCTGGCCCGCCGACCCAGCCAACAGGCTCGGGGCGTCTGGCGAAGTATGGAGTTGGGTTTTGTCCTGGGGGCCAGTTTCGGGTAAGGGGCCATAGGCCGTTTCCAGCAAGGTTCGTACCCGGTCTACCAATTCGGCCGGTTCGGTGGGTTTGTTCAGGTAATCGTCGGCCCCGGCATCGAAGACGGAGAGTTTTTTGCTGGGGGTCGTCTACGGCCGTAAACATCATGATGGGCACTTTGGCCATTTCTGGCCGTTGGCGCAGGCGTTGGCACGTTTCCCGGCCGTCCATCACCGGCATCATAAAATCCAACGTCACCAGATCGGGCTTTTCCTGTTCGGCCAGTTTTAGCGCTTCCACGCCGTTCGACGCCGTGACAACCTGATACCCCTGCTGTGTCAGGACACGTTCAATAATACTTCGCGTTTCCGGGTGGTCATCCACGATGAGCAGTTTAAAAGTCATGGGTCGTTCGTGTTTGCTGCAGATTACGGCCGTCTGTTAAGCGTCGCCCACAAAACCTGTCTTGTCTCAGGCGAACCTTAAACCGGCGGCCAGGGATAATGGCGTCCAGGGCCGGGGTAACTAAATTTACCTTCGGCGATCAGGTGCTGCAAACGTTTTTGCAGTGCTGCAATTTCGGCCGGGCTAAGCAGGCTGCCCAATTCGGTCCGCAGCCCGCCGTCATTCACTGCCAGACGTTCCTGCAAAACCATCAACGCCTGCCGCAGGTCGTCGGGAATAGGTTCACCGGCAAATTCCCAGATAACGGTGCGCAGTTTGGGATCGCTATGGAAGCAAATACCATGATCAATGGTCCACAGTCGGTTACGGCCGTCTGCGGGTTCCGTTTCTTGCAATAAAACGTGGCCGCTTTTGCGGTCGGCGTTGTTGATGAGGATGTCAAAGAGCACAATTTGCTGCAACTGTGTTCGATGGGTGAGGTCGCCTTCAAACGTCAGATAATGGTTTTCCGGGTTGTGGTGGATAAACGCCTGCACAGACCCCAGGCCATGTGGCCCATCGCGGACTACCGTCGGCGGGACCAGGTCCCAGCCCAGGGCAGCACTGGTTAAAAAGGCGGCCCGTTCGCGCAGACAAAGCGTGCCTGTCGCAAAATCCCATAACGGCCGTTCCCCACGGCGCGGTTTATACACCGCCTCAAACTGCCGGGTTTGCCCGGCGCCGTCTTCACCACAGACCTGCACTAAAAAGGTATAGTTAGAACTCCAGGGCAAAAGCCCTTCAATTTCTAATGCGCCGGCGGCGAGCAGGCGCAAAACCTCGGCCGGGACCATCTCTTCCATGACTAATGGATATGCCCGTTCCGATTAGGGCAAAAATGCCCATCGGCGTCAATGGGCCGGCCACAGTTGCCACAAATCGGTCGGCCGGCGCGCACCACTTCTACCGTATGCCGAATAAGCGATTGAACCTGGTTGCGCGAAGCCCAGAAGCTAACGACGTTTGGCTCTTCTTCTTCCTCGACCAACTCGTAGGCCACCAGAACGATCTGGTCGCTGTCTTCATTGTAGCCCAACCCCATGTGGCCCACGCGGAACAACGCTTCCACCGGCTGCCGCAGCCGTAAATCCGTCCAGATCGGCTCTTGGGATTCCCGGGTTTCCAGGGGATGTTTTTGGTTCAATTCGGCCAACAAAGATTCAAAGCTGCCAGACAGCATGGCTGCCTGTTCTTTTTCAATAACCAGAGTCACAACTTGCGTGCCCTGCCCACCTTGTAAATAAAACGTGCGTTGGCCGGGTTCGCCCAGAGCGCCAATGGTCAGGTGGTGGACCGGGTTGAGTTCGATATGGTGGGCCATGCTTACGCCTCTTTCACTTCGTGGTAGTCGGAATTGTTGTCTGTTTGAATGGGTGGATATTGACTGGCGGTAACGGCCGTTGCCTTTTCTGCTTCCGCCTTAGGCGGCTGCAACGGCCCATCATCATTCAGGCGTACCACCCGCATACCGCCATTGGGCATTAACGCCAGGATGCTAACCGAAGCGGGCGCGATGACAATGCGCTGAAATAAATCTACGTGGACGCCCAAATAGTAGGCCAATACAAGTTTGATGACGTCGGCGTGAGAGACGACGATGATGGTTTCCTTTTCGTGCCGGGCGCTCAATGCCTCTAGCGCCTGGATAGCGCGAAACTGTACTTCGCGTAGGGCTTCGCCTTCGGGGAAACGGAAGCGGCTGGGGTAATGCTGCACCGCGTGCCAGGTGGGGTCTTTGAACAGCTTTTTAATTTTTTGCCCTTCCCACCGCCCATAGCGCACTTCACCCACTTCGGGACATTCGATAACAGGCAGGTTGTGGGGCTGGGCGATGGACACGGCCGTTTCCATGCAGCGAGTGACCGGACTGCTGTAGATGGCCTTCACCGGCAAAACAGACAATCGTTCGGCGGCATGTTGGGCCTGGAGACGGCCGTTTTCATTCAGGTGTACGCCAGGAATCCAACCGGCCAACCGCTGCTTTTTGACCCAATCGTTTTCACCATGACGGACGAGAATAATGGTTGCCATGTCTCAATGATAGCACATTTAAACAGGCAACGGTACGCCTGCCGTCAGCCGGATGTGCGCCGCTTTACGGCTGTTGAATGGTCTGCGGCAAGATCACCTCATCTTCCGGTTCAGGCGCAAATGACAACGGCTCCACAATTGGCACAAACCAGCGCGCCTGCCCTTCGATAAACGTATTGCAGACCCGGTTCTCCTGGCGCAAAGCTTCCTGCCACTCCGCCGCCGTCAGGTTATCGGCATATTGGCCCATGTCAAAATAAGAAGCCATCACGTGGCAGGCAACCGGCGCCGCCCACTGTGACCCCTCGCCGCCGTTGAAGATAAAAGCCATCACCGCAATTTCGGGATTCTCCAGCGGGGCATAGCCCACAAAAAAAGCGTGGGTGGGCTGAATGGCGCGTTCTTCAAAGCGGCACCAGCCCCGTTTAATGGCGATATTGTCGCAATACTCAGACGTACCGGTTTTACCGGCCGTCACCAACCCTACATCCGCCAGCCAGGTCACATAAGTCGTCCCTGTACCGGCCGGCCGCCCTTCTGCATCCACCGAATTAACCCGACGCATCCCTTCCGCGATAATTTCCAGATGCTCACGATCCACGTCCAATGAATCAATTACTTCCGGTTGGTAAACAAAGTTGCCGTCAGCATCGAACTGGATATTGATGGATGGGTCATTCAGGGGATTGCCGGCCGCGTCTAGCAGCACCGTTTCGCCATTTGCCCCCGGGTGGGCGCGGGCGACAATGCTGCCATCGTCGTCTACCACCACCACGTTGCCATCTTCATCGGTCATATGGTTGATAATCGTCGGCCGGTATAAAAAGCCACCATTGGCGATAACAGCGGCCATTTGCACCACCTGTAATGGGGTGGCGGTGGCAAAACCTTGCCCAATGCCCAGGTTGTAATCATCGCCGGTGGACCAGGGTTCACCATAGATTTGCGCCTTCCAGTCCCGTGAGGGGGGCAGGTTGCCGGCCGCTTCTAATGGTAGTTCGATCCCCTGAACCCGACCGTAGCCGAACTGACGGCCGTATCTGGCAATGCGGTCTACCCCCAACCCTTCAACATACTCTCCATCCTGGTCGAACCCACCGGTCACTTTGTAGAAATAAACGTCGCATGAATTGGCCAGCGCCAGCACCGCGTTCATCAGACCATGACCTTCCCGGTTCCAACAGACAAAAATCTGTGCCCGGCCGGGGTCGTTGGGCGCAAAACGGTTGGCAATTTCGATCTGTCCCGGATCGAACAAAAAGCGCGACGCGGAAATGGTTCCTTCTTGCAAAGCGGCGGCTGTCGGAACCATCTTAAAGGTGGAACCCGGCGGGTATGTGCCGCTAATGGCATGGTTCACCAGGGGCGTGTAATCGTTGCGCGCCAGGCTGAGGTAGTACTCCACCGGCACTTCGCTGGCAAAGCGGTTGTTATCAAACGTGGGAAAATTGACCATCGCCAGAACTTCGCCGGTTTGGGGATTAATCGCCACGACAACCCCTTGTTCAACTTCCGGGAACGAACGCTGGCCGGTTATGTTGTCAATACGTACAGTGTGTGAATCTTCCACCATGTATTGCCGTAAGATTTCGGCCGCTTCGCGTTGCAGTTCCATGTCCAGCGTCAGGTGCAAATTTAAGCCAGCCTGCGGTTCGATGGCGCTGCCGATTTGGCGCACTTCGCGCCCGGTCCAATCCTGTTCGATTTGTCGCCGCCCCTTGCTGCCGGCCAGCTCAATCTCCATGGAAGATTCCAACCCAGACCAGCCTACGCGGTCATTGCGTTGGTAGCCTAAAATGTCAATCCAGCCCTGATTGGGGATGGGTCCCATAAAGCCCATGATGTGCGAGGTCAGTTCGCCGGAGGGGTAATAACGCAGCGGCTCCTGAATAACGCGCACGCCGGGTAGGAAGATGCTTTCTTGCTCGATGGTATAGGCCAACGTCACCGGCACGTTGGCGGCAATGGTGGCCGGCAGGTATTGGGCGAAGCTGTTTTCGCGCCAGATGGCTTCAATGCTGCTGGGCAGTTGTTCGACGATACCCGCCCTGTCCAATGTTTCTTGCACATCGGCGCCGTAGATGTCTGCCAGCCGGCTGTAGGTGTTGACCAGTTCAGGGCTGGCTGCTTCGATGAGGATTTGCTGTTGTAGGGTATTGGTAACAGGTACGCCGGTCAGCAGGGAGAGGCGTTCAAACACGGCGCGGCGTTCGGCCGGATCGGAGGGCAGGAAGGCTGGGGTGATGGTGACGTTGTAGCTGGGCAAGTTGACGGCCAGTGGTTCGCCGTGTCTGTCGAACATGACACCGCGCGGGGCGGTGGTTCGGAGGGTGGCAATCTGGTTGTCTGTGGCTAAGGCTTGCAGATCGGGGCCGCGATTTTGTTGCAGCCAATAGACGCGGTACAGCAGCAGGCTGAGGATGATGATGATCAGAGCGCGGAGGAAGTAGAGACGGCCGCGCAGCCCAACGTCTACATTTTCTTGTTCTTCTAACTCTTCAATGCGTTCCCAACCCATGTGTGACATAGGTGTTACCTCGCTATAGTTCTACCCGGCGGGGATGTACCCGGCGGTCTATGGCGTAGACCAGCCAGTATATGGGCAGCATGAACCCGGCGTTTAGCAGGATGATGGGAGCCAGGTTAACGGCCGTTTCCGCCGACGGCGCAAAACCAAAAAGCTGCAAAAGCAGCAGGTAGACAATCAAATAGACAATGCTGCTGATAGCCGCCATCATGGGCGGCACAAAAAAATGGCTCTGTGGCAAGACGCGCAAAAGACCGGCCACGGCCAGGACGGCGACCATGTAGGCCAGGGCGGTGGACCCTGACGGCCCAATGGAGAACAAATCCAGGCTCATCCCGGCGATGAAGGCCCAGGCCACGCCCTCCTCCACGCCATGCAGCAGAAACCAGCTCAGGGCAACCAACAGGGAGATTTGCGGCGTCAGACCGAAGATAGGAAAACGCGTAAGCACGGCCGTTTGCACTATCGCCAACAGCAGCATCACCGGAATCGCCACATAGATGGTTGCGCGCATTGCTGCCTAATTCCCCCCTGGATTGGTAAAAATATCCACGTCCAAAGGCTGAAAATCAATGATCACAAACACCAGTTCCAATGAATCAAAATCGGTGGCCGGCTGCACCAGCGCCCGCTGCGACAATTCCGCCTCGCTGCGGTTTACTTCAATCACCCGGCCAATGACAATGCCCGACGGAAATTCACCCCCCAGCCCAGAAGTCAGGGCTACTTCGCCAATAGCCACCTGATACTTCAGATCAATCCAATCCATCAACAAAGAACCGCCTAACGCGCCGCCGCGCAGCACACCGGTGGCGCGAGAACTGCCCAGCCGGGCCGGCACAGCGCTGGCGTTGTCGGTGATCAGCGCCACCTGGGCCGAGCGGGCCGTGGCGCGATAAACTCGTCCCACCAGCCCACGCGCGCTTTCTACGGGCATGCCCACGCGCACGCCGTCGTCGGTTCCTTTGTCTATGATGATGCTGCGAATGGCGGGGCTGGGGTCGCGGCCGATAACCGAGGCGATCTGGCGGGTATATTCGGGGGTTTGGCGAGCGCGGTTAAACAAGTCTAGCAGCAGTTGGTATTCACCCTGGATTTCGCGCAGTTCTTCGTTTTGGCGCTCCAATTCTTCTACTTGCGATTGCAGCAGAGCCAGTTCAGCGCGGGCGGTTTGCAGATCACGCGGACCAGCCAGCGCCCCGGCCAGGGTATCTGAGCCACCAGAAGAGAGGTTGAGTACGGCCGTAAACGGGTCACGCAGCACACGGAATGCAGCGTCCAGATTGCCGGTGGCGTCTAAAATAGACAGCAGCACGGCTATACCCACCAGAACTGCTATCGTTATCCACCGAATCCGCTGCGGCGCATCATTAAGGTTCATCTTAAACTCTGAACAATGAACGATGAGCCACGAACGTCAGAATGCGTTCCCTGTTCATCGTTCTCAGTTCCTCGTTTTAGTGGTGGGTGCTGCCGCGATGGGTTCCAACCAGAACACGCGAATAGTTGTTCAGGTCTTCCAGCACGCGCCCAGCGCCGCGCGCCACGCACGTCATCGAATCTTCGGCCACCCACACCCGCATCTTCACCACGTCTTCCACCCGTTCGGCCAGCCCGCGAATTTGCGCGCCGCCGCCGGCCAGGCACACGCCCACTTCCATCAGGTCGGCCACCAGTTCCGGCGGCGTATCGTCCAGGGCGTCGCGCACGGTATCGACGATGATGTTGATGGACGGCCCCATCGCTTCGCGCAGTTCGATACTGCTGATTTCCACCGCTTGCGGCAGGCCGTTGATGAGGTTGCGTCCGCGCACCGTCATGGTGCGCTCTTCGGGCAGTGAAAAGGCGGAGCCAATGCCGATTTTGACGCGCTCGGCCATACGTTCGCCGACCAGTAAATTATATTTGCTGCGCACGTATTGGATGATGTCTTCATCCATTTCGTCGCCGGCCACGCGGATGGAGCGGCTGACGACGATGCCGCCCATGGCAAATATCGCTACTTCGGTCGTGCCACCGCCGATGTCTACAATCATGCTGCCGCGTGATTCGATGATCGGCAGCCCGGCGCCAATGGCCGCTGCCATCGGCTCTTCGATCAGAAAAGCCTCACGCGCTCCGGCGGAGATGGTGGCGTCGTAGACGGCCCGTTTTTCCACTTCGGTCACGCCGCTGGGGATGCCCACCACGACGCGCGGCCGGGGAAAGGGCACAATCATCTGTTCGTGGGCTTTGTCTATGAAGTATTTGAGCATGGCTTCGGTGATCTCGAACTCAGAGATCACGCCGTCGCGTAACGGCCGTATCGCCACAATATCACCCGGCGTCCGCCCCACCATTTCGCGCGCTTCGGCCCCAATGGCTAACGGCCGTCTGGTCCGCTTATTAATGGCGACCCAGGAAGGCTCGTTAATCACAATCCCCTTGTCACGAATGTAAACCAGGGTATTGGCCGTGCCCAGATCAATGCCAATGTCTAATGAAAACAGGCCTAGCAGCCAATCGAGTGGTCTAAACAACGTTTGTTACCTTATTTCCCAAAAATATGGTTGTCTCTTCCCGAAATCAACCAAGCGACGATTATACCATACGCCTTTTGCCCTGCACGCATTCTCTAACTTGCCCTCATAAACGCCCACAAATGCCACCAACCGGAAATCTTATCCAGCAAAGGGTGACGCGCGACATCTAACGAGTGACGTAGGAATTGTATGATTATTTCTTGGTTAACCGCCCATAAGTTTGTATGATTTAAGCTAACGTATCATTCGTGGGTCAATTTAGACCTGACAAATTGCGACAGACCCAAAGGATAGAACAGATGGCACAACAAGCGCTTTTCGCCGGATTGGTGTACGACGAGTGGGACCACCCCGTACCCACCCGTCTGATCGGCAGTGATGCCCATTATGTCATTGATGATGATGGTTTTTTGCGGCACATTGATTCAGAAAGTGTAGACCGCCAGGTTTTGGGCGTTTTTTTACAACAGTTGGAAAGCAATAAAGACGTGGCCGTAGAGCAAATGCTCAACATGATGGGCAAAGATGATCTGTTCACCAAAGCGGCCGTAGATGCTTCCCTACGCAACATAGACATGAACCAGATTATCGCCCAGGGCATTCCCGCCCAGGCCCGCGACATGTTGGGCATGTTGGGCTTCCGCATCATCATCAACGTCCACGGCGAGGTTATCCGCATGGACCAACCGGCTGTGCCGGATGAAGAGTGAATAATCGTCAATTTCCCATTGGCATTTGCCAGAGGCAGCGCCCTACGGAATGCGGATTACCGAATACGGGTCCTGGTTCGCCCTTCTCTGAAAGTCCAGTAAAATAGCGGCATGTCTCAACGACTCGCGCTGCTCATTGCCCACACCTCTTACCAGGACGACCGCCTGTCTGTCCCCCATGCGGCTGCGGAAGTGGCCGCCCTGGCCGATGTGCTGCAAGATAGGCAGCACGGCCGTTTTGCTGCCGTCCACACCTTGCTAGACCAAACGGCCGTGGATGTGCAGCTCGCCATCGCCGCCTTTCTGGAACAACCCCTCACCGCCGATGACCTGATCCTGCTCACTATTTCCGGCCACTGCCTGCTGGACCAGAGCGACGTGTACCTGGCAGCGGCCGACACGTTCAGCGAAACCTACCTGGACGCCACGACCATCCAGATGGAGTTTATCCGGCGGCGGCTGGCGTACTGCCCGGCGCAAACAGTGGTGGTGTTAGACTGCTGCCACAGTCGGCTGGATGGCGCGCCCGCCGCCGACGCCGCCCGCCGGGTGGCGCAATCGCTGACCGGACCAGGGCAGGTCCTGCTGCTGGCGGCGCAGCCCGCGCCCCCGGCCGCGCCATCCACCTTCATCCGCACACTGACCGATGGGCTGCGCCATCTGGCGGCCGACAGTGACCGCGACGGCCGTCTGACTGTGCAAGAATGGTTTGCTTATGCCCAATCGGCCGATGCTTCCTGGCAAAAACGGGCCAGTGAAGCGCAAGATGGCTGGGTGCTGACGGCCGTTTCCGCCGCCAAACTTGCCCCACTGCCTGTCGCCTTGTCGGCTGAATCCACGCCAGACGCGGATACGGCCGCTGCCCCAATTGTCCCGGCTGCCCCGGCCAACCGGCGCGGCGTGCTTATCGCCGCGCTGCTGCTGCTGTTGCTCCTGGTCGCCGGTGGGTTGTACGTGCTGCGCGATGGGTTTGCGGCGGTGGGGGCCGCGCCTACCCGCGCCGTTGGCGCGGCGGACAACACAACCACCCCTGAGCCAGCCACAGAAACGGCCGTATCCCCCGCCACGCTGCCGGTCATTGCGCCCACAGATTTCCCCGCCATACCGACGGTGACGCCCACCACCACCTTAACACCGGCTGCCATCTTGTCGCCCACGCCGACCATGTCGCCCACGCTGACCATGTCGCCCACGCCGACCATGTCGCCCACGCTGACCGCAGCGCCAACGCTGACTGTAGCGCCAACGCTGACCGTAGCGCCAACGCTGACCGTAGCGCCAACGGCTTCGTCAACGGCCACGCAGTCGCCCACACCCACGGTCTCGCCCACGCCAGTGCCGATGCAAATTACGGCCGCCGCCGCCTTTTTGCGCGCCGGGCCGGGCATCAATTATCAGATTCTCGCTTTTCCGCCACAGGGGACCCGGGTAACGGCCGTTGGCCGCAATACCGACGCCACCTGGTACAACGTCATCTTGCCCGATGGCCTGACAGGTTGGATTTATACCGATGTGGTGCGCCCGGCGGATACGGCCGTTGGCCCATCACTGCCCATCGCCGCCACCATCCCCGCGCCGGTGAATGAGTTTTACAATTTTGTCGCCCAGGATACCGGCGGCAGCCTCATCACCCAGGTTTACCACGTTTACACCGGCGTGCGCGGCGAAACCGCCTTCCTGCGCGCCCGCCTGCTGCCAGAAACCGATCAGGTGCAGCCCAATTATGTCAATGGCGCGGAATTGGGCCTGGGGCTGCTCATCGTCGAATTTACGCGGGTGGGCAGCCAGCCATATACCAGCACGGCCGTCGAATTTTGCATGACAGACGTCACCGGCGAGGCTTTCCACTGCCAGACCTTCCCGGCGCGTAAAGGGTGGTAAAGACATGAATAACACAACAACATTCCCCCGGTTAACCTGGGAAGCCATCACCTTACAGCTGCGCAATCCATTTCGCATTTCCTATGGCGTCAGCGAGACGCGGCAGGCGTTTTGGCTGCGGCTGGCGAATGATGAAGGCTGGGGCGAGGGCACGATCCCGGCTTATTATGGCATTCCCGATGAGGCGCTGACGGCCGTCTGGCAAACCGCCGCCCATTCCCCCAGCCCTTTCCCCGATGACCCGGCCGACATCCCCGCCTGGGTGGGCGACGACGGCCCCGCGCCGGCCCGCGCCGCCCTGGACCTGGCCCTGCATGATCGGATTGGCAAACTGCGTGGACGGCCGTTGTACCAACTGCTCGGCCTGCCGCGCCCGGAACCCATGCCCACCTCCTTCACCATCAGCCTGGATACGCCGCAGAAAATGGCCGAGATGGCCCGGCAGGTAGGCAGCTACCCCATCATCAAAGTGAAATTAGGCGGCGACGATGACGTCGCCTGCATCGCCGCCATTCACGCCGCCCGGCCAGACGCCCGCCTGCGCGTGGACGCCAACGCCGGTTGGAGCGCCGCGGAAGCTGTGCGCCACGTGGCTGCTCTGGAGCCGTTTAACCTGGAACTCATCGAGCAGCCGACGGCCAAAGAGGACATCGAAGGCATGGGTTACGTGCAGGCCCACACCCGCGTGCCGGTGGTGGCCGACGAATCGGTGCAAACGCTGGCGAACGTCGAGGCGTTGGCGGCGGCCGGGGTGCAAGGCATCAACCTGAAGCTGATGAAAGTGGGCGGGCTGGCCCCGGGGCTGCGTTTGCTGCGGCGGGCGCAGGAATTAGGGCTGCGGGTGATGTTGGGCTGCATGGTGGAAACATCGTTGGGCACAACGGCCATGGCCCACCTGAGCGGTCTGGCTGAATGGATAGACCTGGACGCGCCGCTGCTGATTGCCAATGACCCGTTTGATGGCTTGCGCTATAATCAGTCTCTAGACATTCATGTGCCGTCGCGCCCTGGCATTGGGGTTGTGCGACGCATTGCGGGAGAAAGCAGTTTTGTTAGAGAAAATTGAGGCCGCTTTAAATGATTTTGCCCAACGGGATACCCGCCTGCATTATTGCCAGCTAGACGTGGACAGCCTGGAACGGAGCGTCTGTGCGCTTTCTGGGGTTGTGTTGGATGCGGCCGGGTTGGCCGCAGTGCAGGCAGACCTGGTGGCGCAGTTCCCAACGACGACTTTTGATACGCACAAGGTGAAATTTCTCAGCCAGACGCCGCCGCGCGTGTTGGCCGTCAGCACCAACGTGACCAGCGTTCAGGATGAACCGTCGTGGCGCGCTGAGCGCATGACCCAGATTTTGCATGGCTGGGAGATTGAAATTTTGCTGGAGCAGAAGGAATGGGCCTTTGTGCGGCAGACGGATAATGGTTATTTAGGCTGGGCGTACCGCGCTTATCTGACAGAGCAAGCTCCGCCGCCGCCGACCCATATGGTGGTTGAACCGATTGCCGTGCTGCGCGCCGCGCCGGATAACGCGGCGGAATTGGTGGGGCGGATGTTGGCGGGCACGGCCGTATCTGTCGCCACCATCCACGACCAATGGGCGCAGCTTGGGCTGGCCGATGGCAAAAGTGGCTGGGTACAGGCCGGTTATTTGCGCGGCTTAACCGATGTGCCCGAAGATGAAAACGGCCGTCGCCAGACCATCATCACCGCCGCCCACAGCCTCATGGGCGTGCCCTATCTGTGGGGCGGCTGCACCGCTTTGGGCATAGATTGTTCTGGCTTTGCCCAACTCACCCACCGCCTGGCCGGTGTCACCATCCCCCGCGATGCCGACATGCAGTTCGGCGCCGGTAAACCGATAGAACCCCCTTTCCAGCCGGGCGACCTCCTCTTTTTTGGCAGCGAGCGGGGCCACCGGGCCATCTCCCACGTGGGCATCAGCCTGGGCGGCTGGCGCGCCATCCACTCCTCCCGTTTGCGCAACGGCGTGTACATAGACGATGTGCAAGCGGCCGCCTACCTGCGCGATATTTACGTCGGGGCGCGGTCATTCTTATAAAACGTCAGGCGTTAAATGTCGCCAAAGACGCCCGACGCACCTACTTACTGGCGACGCGGGTTCAGCAAGTCATTTAACCCATCACCCAACAAGTTCCAACCAATGCCAAACAAAACCAGCGCCAGTGAAATGGGGATAAACGTCCACCAATAAGCCAGTGGATTGCCCCCCAATCCGATGATATAGTCGCGGGAGGCTACCAGCATCACCCCCAGGTCACACTGCCGCCGAAGCCGATGAAGATAAAGGCCGAGGCCAAGATCACGGAACCACCCACATCTCTGGCCCCATACACAATGGCCGGTGAGATGACGTTGGGTAGTAAGTGTCGCCAGATTATGCGCCGATGACTGGCGCCCAGGGCGCGCGCGGCTGTTACATAATCGGCCTGCTTTTGCTGGATGACCATGCCGTTAACCAGCCGTGCGTAGGGCATCCAGGCAAACAGGATCAGCGCCAGCATGATGGGGTCCAGGTCCAGCCAGATAAAAGCCCGCTCCCACCCGAGATACATCTCCGGCAGTGTCAGCGGGTTGAAAATACGACCGAAAAGAAGTCGCTGAAAAAGCCAGACAGCGGCGATAACCGGAAAGGTGAGAAAGGCGTCGGTAAAGAGCATCAGTCCTTGCTGCACAATGCCGCCCGCGTAGCCGGAAATCAGGCCGATGAGCAGCCCCAAAACGGCCGTTGTCAGCGTCACCGTCAGTCCAAACCGCAAAGCTGACCGCGTGCCCCATATCAGCGTGTAAAAAACATCCCACTGCTCAAAGCGGTCCTGGCCCGGCGTGAAGCCAAATCGGGCCAGATTCGCCAACTGCCCCACCGAACCAAGAGGACTGTCGCCGCCGGGCGGCTGCGGTAGTCGATCAAATGTGCGGTTGACGCTTTTAAAGGGCGATGGGTTAGCCGGGTTATCTGGCGGGGCCAGCCAGGGCGCGGCCAAAGCCACAAATAGGAATCCACCGACTAGTAAAAGAGCCAGCCAGTTTTGCTTACGTCGGAAAAACCTACGCCAGGCGATCATCGTGATGCCTCGGCTGCCTCGCGGTCGCGGGGATCGGCGATGGCTTTGAGAATGTCCAGCAAGACCATGATGGGGATGACCAGCAAGACGCTGTAGACGGCGAAAGCCAGGGTCAGGGGGGCATCGGGCACGCCGGACATGCCCATGACCAACAGTTCCGATAATCCTTTCAGGCCGAAGATCACCTCAATGACATAAACGCCGGTGATGATGGCCGCGGCCGAAAGTGCTGTGCTGGTCAGGGCGGGGGAAACAGTGTTGCGGAAGGTGTGCCGCCAGACAATGGAGCGCTGCCGCAGGCCACGCGCGCGGGCAGATAAGACGTAATCTTTGTCTTTTTCTTCGATGATGAGGGCACGGGTGACACGCCCCAGGGTGGACCAATGCAGCAGGCTCAGTGTAAAAACGGGCAAGACCAGATGGCGAAAGGCGTTGAGGGTGACATCTAAACGGCCGTTCAACAGCCCATCTAGCGTCAGAAAACCAGTGTGAGCGATGAAGGTGGAACTGCTAAGGCTAAGGCCGGGAATGCTGGAGCGCCCTGGGGGGAACCAGCGCAGTCCGACGTAAAAGACAGACAATAAAATCAGCCCCAGGATATAAGGAGGAATAGACGCACCGATAAATGCAGTCAGGCGAAACAGGCTGTCACCCCAACCGCCGGGCCGCCATCCGGCCACGACGCCGTTGAATAAACCCAGGGGGATAAACAGCAGCAGAGAATAGAAGGTAAGCTCCAGGGTAACGGCCGTGCGCGCCAACAACACCGGCCGTACTTCGCTGCCCAACGTCGGACTCCATCCCCAATAGCCACTCAGCCAATTTTGCGCCCAACGGCCGTACTGTACCCAATATGGATCATTCATGCCTTGCTCGGCGGCAATCCGCTCCAACTCGAAGGCGATTTGCGCCGGCGTCAGGCGGCTGGGTAGGCGCGGCGGCAAATAAAGCGCCGCCCGCTCACTCGGCGGCGCCAACAGGATAATGCCGTAGAGGAACATGGTGATGATGAGCAGGGTGATGGGGATGGTGATCAATCTACCCAACAGGTACTTTTGAAAAGGGGTCATGGCTGCACCTCGACCGGTTTTGGCTCAGGGCGTTTCGTCGCAGCCCACCAGCCGCACATTGCTGACGCCCCGGAACAGGCAGTCGGCCGACTGACGGCCGTCCTCAGACGTGATTGTCATGATAACATAACTGCCATACTGCGCTTGCCGCTGCACCACCGGCGCTGCGCCAAACTGCATCCGGTGGGCGTCGAGCCAGGCTTGCGCCTGTGGCTCTGGGTTGGGGAAACAATCGCCACAATCTTCCGGCTCTGTCTGGCCGGTGAGCAGTCCGATGAGGCCACTGGTGTAGGGTGGTGAGGCATCGTAGCAGTGGGACAACTGTTCGTTGACAACCCGGCAGTTGATCCAGCCGCCAGCGGTGAATACGGCCGTGACGTTGGTTGTTGTTGACACAGCGTCAATCTCGCTCAGGGTCAGCATGTAGTCTGGGCCTAACAGCTCCCGCACCCCTTTTAAGGCGTTGTAATTCACCCCCTCGCGCCGGCTCAATGCAAACAGGTCGCCCTCATAACCACGGCTGCGTTCGATGGCCTGGTGAACCAGAGGCACGGCCTGCCAGGAGCTGCTGCCCATGATCTGGGTGGTGAGGAAGGCAGCCAGGAGAACGATGGGCATGGGCAGCAGCAAGCCTTTCCAGACCTGGGCGTTGGGCCAACGGCCGTCGCCCATTTCGGCCTGCAAACCAAATAGCCGGACCTCTTGAAACACGGCCAGCACCACCGCCGCCAACATGAGAAAAAACCAGCCACCACAATGCTGATGATGGCTAAGGCAGAAAGGTCTACAAAGGGATAAACATTGAGACCCCAAAAGTTACGGTTCACCAACCACACCGTCAGAGTACGTATCTGGTACGGTTGGAAGCTAATGATGAAGGAAGAGAGAACGGCCGTCACCAACCACAACAACACCGTCACCACACTGCGCCCAATTCGCGCCGTCACCCAACCGGTTAAGCCACCCAGCCCCATAATTAGCAGGCCAGACAACAAAATGCTGCCATATTTTAGCGTTACTGGCAGATTGCCCAGCGAGTAGACCTGCGGCCCCCACACCCCCAACGAGATAAACAGGCCAACCATCAGGCCATTTAAAACGGCCAGTCTATCGTTCACCGGCCGAACAGATTCACCGTCGGACAACAACCCCGCGCCCCCTTTTCCCCGATCGTTTATTTGGAGCGACGCCATCGCCTGACCCCTCCGACAACCGCCACCGCGCCCAGCAGAAGCCCGCCGCCAAACAGCCAGGGTATCACTGTTTTATTGGCAGGTGTGGTGGGAGAAACGGCCGTAGACATTGGCGTTACCGTCGCCGCAGCAATTGGCGGATGTTCCTCCGGCCGTAAACGCATCTGCAACACAGTACGCTCTGTCAGCGGTGTACCATCCCAAATTCCCCGTTTATGGGCCAAAAAAGCCGTCAGCGCCAGATACTCTTCATCGGTCAGCCGTCCCGGCATTTCCAGCGGCATCGCCCCCCGTGTGTAATAATACACTTCGCCCAACGTATCAAAGCGCGTCAGACCATCTTCGCCCACCAGCGGTGGAACCACAGTCGGAATCAAAAAACCATGCGGTTCCGGCGGATTGCTGCCATGGCAGCCCGAATTCCAACAATACTGCTCTTCCTCCGGGTATTGCTCGCGCCACTCATCCGTAAGCCCTTGCCCCACATCGCCATGACAGGGTAAGCAATATAACCAATACAAATACGCCCCTTCGTCCGCCTGCGTCGGGTTTTCCACCGTTGGCGGCGCCGCCAGCCGGTCCACTGTCGGCGTCGGTTGTACAACAAAAGGGGTGGGAGTCGCGGTTGCCATACGGATCGGCGTCGCCGATGGTGGCGGCAAAGCATGAACTGCCGGAAATGGCGCAGCCAACCCCATCGCCGCCGCCATGAACAGCATGATCGGCCCAATGAACAATAACAATTTACGTATCATCACAATCCACAAAAATAAAAGCGGGCCACCTGAAGCAGCCCGCCTGTTTTATAACCATGCCAACGCTTGAACGAACGTAACAATTCACCACGTAGGGCACAGAGATTAAACCTGTAAAGCCTCCGTGTCTCCGCGGTGCAATCCCACATGGGCTGTATAGATACGAACGAACAAGCTGTTTCGCTGCCCAGTTTTGGCGTACTCCTATGGAGGAGAACAAGCCGACCGCCCAACTACCTTCCGCGCATTTTAGGATCAAGAATGTCGCGCAGCGCATCTCCCACCAGATTCCAGCCCATGCCGTAAAACAAAAGAGCCAAACCCGGAAATACAATGATGTACCAATGTTTATCCAGCGTCAGAATCCAGGAGCGGGCAAAACTCACAAGCTGCCCCCAGTCTGCATACCCTTCTTGTACGCCAATCCCCAGGAAGCTGAGCGCCGCAAAACTCAATACAATCGCCCCCATGTCCAGCGACAAGACCACCAGCGTGGGGTAAATCGCATTAGGCAAAATATGTCGAGTGATCAGGTGAATGTCACGCGCACCGCTGGCCCGCGCCGCCTGCACATAATCCCGTTCCTTGGTAGACAAGATGTCACCACGCAGCAAACGCGCATAGCCCGTCCAGCCAAAAACAATCAGCGCAATCGAAGCCGGCCAGATACTTCGGCCGAAAATCGGCACTAAAATCGAAGCCAGAATCAAGGCCGCCACCAAGAAAGGAAAGGCGATAAAAATCTCTACCACACGCATTAACGTTTCATCTACCCAACCGCCATAAAAACCGGCCGTGGCCCCAATAAGCATACCGATTAGCGCCGATGTTGTTACCACCATCGTACCCACAAACAACGCCGTGCGGCTGCCCCAAACAACGCCATACCAGATATCGTACTGACCACTGGTAGTACCCATCAAATGAACCCATTCCTCATGACCCGTAATACCGTACCAAAAGGGTATGGTCTCCGGGGCGTTTCGTACCCAAGGCGTCCCTGGCGGCTGTGGCTCGGCGCTGAATCCGGCCCGCGGCACCAGCCGCGTATTCCAGTTGGCGTTGATCGGTGGGGCCAATACAGGCGCAAATATGGCTACGAGAATAAAACCAGTAAGAATGATCAGGCCAGCAACCGAGAGTGGATTGGTGACAATCCCTTTTAAGAGCCGTGCCCACTCCGGACCCAACAGCTTTTCCAGCCGACTCTGTTCATCCAAATATTCGTCTTCAAGTTGCACAGGCGAAGAAGCAGCATTCGCACTCATGTTTTAACCTCCACAAACTACTCCAGGCGTACCCTGGGATCGAGAACACCATACAAAATATCAACTAGAAGGTTGACAAGGATGAACAAACTGGCTGTAAACAAAGCAAAACCAAGCATTGTTAGAACGTCCAGACTCAACGCCGCCGCCGCCGCCGCCGACCCTATGCCCGGCAGGTTAAAGATCGTTTCTGTAATGACCACGCCGTTCAAAAGGCCGGCAACGGTTGCTCCGGCAATGGTTGCCACCGGGATCAACGCATTTTTCCGCACATGCCGGTTTACGACCACTTTCTCGCTCAACCCTTTGGCCCGCGCTGTGGTTACGTAATCCTGGCGCAGCGCCTCCAACATGGAGGAGCGCGTCACTTTCAGCAGCAGCGCCCAAGATAGATAAGAAAGTGTAATGACTGGCAAAATCAGGTGACGCAAGGCATCCAGGAATATGTCAAATCGTAGATTTAGCAAGGCGTCTACGCTCATCATCCTGGTGTAGTTCACAAATTCTGGCTTGAGAACTTGTTGGCTGAACTGCGTAGACAAACGTCCGGGAGGAAACCAGCCTAATTTCGCATAAAATATCAACAGCACCAACAACCCAAAGACAAAGGTTGGGAAAGAATAACCCAGAATCGCAATGATACGCGCCAACTGATCCGGCCATTTGTTGTGGTTTAGGGCCGCTTTAATTCCCAACCAGATGCCGATAAACACGATAGGAAACATACTCCATAGAGCCAATTCCATGGTCATGGGAATGCGACGTTTGAGCGTGTCTACCACTGGCTCGCGCCCAGTGCGCGAATAGCCTAAATCGCCGCGCAGAACCCCACCAATGGTTTCACCGTTTATAGGGTCTGTCCGGCCGACCAGCCAGGACCAATACTGCTTATAGAACGGGTCGTTCAGGCCATACCGCTTGATAATGGCATCCAATGCCGCATCGGAATGGGGCAGGTCCTTCACGTATAATGCCGAACGCTCTACAGGCCCTAACACCTGCAACATGGCAAAAATAAGAAGCGTTACCCCTAGCAAAATAATGGGTAATACCATAAGCCGTCGAAGTATGTAGGCTGTCATCCTGAAGGACCTCCCAATGGATTGGAATTTCTAAACCTTTTGTCACGTATGCCATGAATCCATTTGATTCGTGGCATACGTGGTAAAACGTTTCTCAGTTGTTAAAAAGGGTTGGTGGAGCTTTGCATACAGTGTATGTCAAAGCTCCACCAAGGGTTCATGGGCAGACAATGCTTCTCAGTTTTGTCTGAAACAATCAATCGTTCAGACCTGGTTGAGCAAGCGTTATCACGCCATTGGTATTGTTACTCGTCCAGACTCATGGCGTAGTAATAGGGGGCAAACGCGCCAACCCGATTGTACCAGCCTTGCACCCAACGTTGCTCGTAGCGGTTGCTCAACGCCTGGGCGCCGGTGATCTGGATGGCCGTGTCGTAGTGCAGCTGCTGCAATTCAAAGTAGATAGCTTCACGTTCGACCGGATCGGAGGCCAACACGCCGCGGGTAACCAGGTCGTTGAATTGGTCTACCAAATCTTGCGGCAGATTTTGGCGGCCGGCAAATGTGCCAACGGTGAACGGCTGCGCCCAGTTGTGCGGGTCATGGATATCTTCGACCCAGCCGCTGACAGCCAGCGGCAGTTGAGCGGCGCGGAAGGAGCGCAGCAGCGTCGGCCACGGCACACCTACGATCTCAACCTGGTAAGCCGGGTTGATGGTACTGAGATTGGCTTGCAGGATTTCACCAATAATCTGGCGGGTGGTGTTGCCGGTGTTGAAGACAACCTGTACGCGGAAGCCATTCTCGGCCACAGCGCCATCCCAGGCCATTTCCAATTCAGACGCGCACATGTCCATATCAAACTGAACGTACGGACCATCCGGGTTGTAACCGAGCATGTCCTGAATGATGGGGCCATTATTGCGGATGCCCTTGCCATTCAACGCCTCAGCGATGTAGGTGTCATAATCGAAGCAGGCACGGAAGGCCTGACGCACATGAATGTCGGAGAAGAAGTCGGCCGGAACGCCATTGCCATCCAGTTTACCGCTGCCGATGTACGGGTTGTTGCCCTGGTCATCGGTGACGACATTGAAGTTCATGAAGATGTCTGTACGGCTGACGCTGGGCAGATCGGGCCAGACACGCAATGTCCCTTGCGGATTGTCGCTGGGCACGCATTCATCGGTGTGGTAATCGCAGATTTCGCCTACCAGCGGATCAACCTGGGTGTAGTTTTCCAGCGGAACGCTGACCCATTCAGCATCACCAGCCTGCAAAGCAGCAAAGCGGGTACCCCATTCGCTGACGTTCTTGATAATAACAGTCGAGACTTTGGCGACGCCAGAGGGGCCATTTTCCCACATTGGATCGCCTTCTGGACGCCAGTAATTCTCGTTGGCGACCATCACGATCTCTTCGTTGGGGGTCCAATGATCCAGGATGTAGGGGCCGGTGCCATTGATTTTGTCGGTGATCGGGCTGTTTTCGGCGCCAGGAGCATAGTAATTCTGCCAAGTGGCGCAATCGCCGTCCCAGTCACCCTGGGCTGCGGTCCATTCTTGATCCAGCACGTAGCTAAAGCCAGCCATTGTGGACAGGAAAGGTCCCCAGGGTTGGGCCAGGTTGAAGGTGACAGTGCCGGCCGCATCATCGGGCACAACGGCCGCTTTCACAACCTCGCATACACCGGCCAGCGTGTCGGCGTCGAGCGCTTTCACGGCGTCAGGATCACCGGCAATCGCACACTCTGGGTCAATGCCTTCGGTCACGTCGTAGCAGTTGCTGTAACCCAGGATGGGTTCCAACCACAGCCACTGCGGGCCATTGGGGTCAGACTGGAGCAAACCACGCCAGAAGGTGTAGGCCACGTCGTGGGCTTCCAGCGTACCGCCATCGTGGAAAGTTACACCCGGACGGATGTTGAAGGTGTAGGTGAGGCCATCTTCAGAAATCAGGCCATTATCCAGGCTGGGGACTTCCATCGCCAACACAGGCACGTAAGAGGTGGCGTCTTTGTGATTGTAGAAAATCAGGGGTTCCATCACCTGCATGATCACGCCGCTGCTGGCGGTATCGTAGGCAAGATTCGGATCCAGGGTGTCCGGATCGCCAAACAAGATTTCGGTATACGTGCCCGGATTCGGGGCGACAAAGCTAACGGGCGCAACTGGTTCCGGCGTAGCCGTTACCACAATTTGTTCCGTGACAACACGGGTCACTTCCACCGATTCACCAGCTTCGGTGACGGTTTCGGTAATGACGCGGGTTACTTCTACGGGCACTTCTTTGATGACTTCAACTGTTTCTGGCTGACAGGCCACCAGCAAAACAGCAAAAATCATCATCAAGGCCACTAACAGGCTCATTTTTTTATTAAACATCTAACTAAACCTCCTCCAAATTTTGCATAAAAGTAAAACGTTAACGCTTGTAAATTTTTGTCAGCTGCACTTTGTTCAGGCATCACCTCCTTTCATAAAGGCTTGGCGGTTCACCATAGAAATGTGTTCATTCAGGCAGACCTGGCAAGTTTTTAATATCTGCCAGATGAGTACATCTATAGAAATTTATCGGCGTGATGGCAGGCTACCATGTGCGGTTTTGTTTCTGTGCCCAGATTGCGGAATTCCGGGTCTTCCTGGCGACAAATATCGGTGGCGAAGGAGCAGCGGGGGTTGAAACGACAACCGGCGGGGGGATTGGCCGGGCTGGGGACGTCGCCTTCGAGAAGAATGCGCTTTCTGGTGGCTTCTTTGTCTGGATCGGGAATGGGAATGGCCGACAGCAGCGCCTGGGTATAAGGATGCAGCGGATGGTCATACACTTCATCCCGCTCGCTTAACTCGACGATGCGTCCTAAATACATCACGGCGACCCGGTCGCTGATGTAGCGGACCATTGATAGGTCGTGGGCGATAAATAAATAGGTGAGGCCGAGTTCGGACTTTAAGTCGTCCAACAAATTGACGACCTGGGCCTGGATGGAAACATCCAGGGCGGAAATGGGTTCGTCGGCGACGATGAAGGAGGGGTTGGTGGCCAGGGCGCGGGCGATGCCAATGCGTTGGCGCTGGCCGCCAGAGAATTCGTGGGGGTAACGTTTGACAAAATAGGGGTTCAGACCGACCACGCTCAGTAGTTCTTGCACGCGCTCTTTGCGGCTGGCGGCGTTGCCGATGCCATGAATTTGCAGCGGTTCACCGACAATGCTGCCTACCTGCATCCGGGGATTGAGTGAGGAATAGGGGTCCTGGAATATCATTTGCATGTGCCGTCGTTTGCGGCGCAAATCGTTTCGCTTGAGAGTGGTCAGGTCTTCCTGGCCGAAATAAACTTGCCCGTCTGTGGGGGCTAACAATTGCAAAATTGTGCGGCCGGCGGTGGATTTGCCACAGCCGCTTTCGCCCACCAGGCCCAGCGTTTCGCCTTTGTAAATGTCGAAACTGATGCCATCAACGGCCTGAACTGCGCCAACCTGGCGGCGGAAGACGCCGCGGCGAATGGGAAAATGTTTTTTGAGGTTTTTGACGCTGATGAGGACTTCTTTGCTGCCGTTGTTGTTTGTCTGGTTCATGCTGTCGCTCCAACAGGTGCAGTTTGTTGTTGCAGGTCTTCGGCGGTGATACGCACACCGTCATGGATGTCTTCCCAACGCCAGCAGGCTGAATAATGTTCTGGCGCTACGGCTTCTAATGGAGGGTTTTCTTCCCAGCAGCGCTGTATGGCATAACGGCAGCGTGGGGCAAAGGGGCAGTGCTTGGGTTCTCGGAGCAGATCGGGGGGCAAACCCTGAATAGGGATCAGGCGTTTTTTCTCTTTGGCGTCAATTTTGGGCAGCGATTCCAGCAGACCTAAGGTATAGGGGTGGCTGGTGTGGCGATAAAGTTCACGGACGGGGGCCGACTCGACAATGAAGCCAGAGTACATGACGGCGACTTTTTCAACGACACTGGTGACGACGCCCAGATCGTGGGTGATCCAGATGATGGCCATGCCGAGTTGTTTACGCAAGCGGGTGACCAAGTCTACGATTTGGGCCTGGATGGTGACGTCCAGGGCAGTAGTGGGTTCGTCGGCGATGAGGAGGGAAGGGTTGCAGGAAAGGGCCATGGCGATGCCAATGCGTTGGCGCTGGCCGCCGGAGAATTGATGGGGATAGTCGTCTAAACGTTCTTTGGCGTTGGGCAGGCCGACCAGGACAAGCATTTCGGCGGCGCGTTCGTTGGCTTGGTCGCGGTTCATGCCCAGGTGGAGTTCCAGGCCTTCGGTCATTTGGCGACCGATAGTTAGCACGGGGTTGAGGGAAGTCATGGGGTCTTGGAAGACCATGGCCATTTCCCGACCACGTACATGGCGTACTTCTTCTTTGGAGAGTTTAAGAAGATCACGGCCGTTAAAAAAAACTTTGCCCGCTTCTACCTGTCCCGGTGGGGTAGGTATCAAACCCATGATGGAAAGGACACCGACGGATTTGCCGGACCCACTTTCACCGACAATGGCCATTGCCTCACCCTCGTTCAGGGTGTAGGAAATGCCATTTACTGCATGAACAATTCCTTCTTCGGTGTAAAACCTGGTTACAAGATTTTCAACTTCAAGTAAATGGGTCATGTTTCCCCGTTTGACGTGAGATAGTTTGTTAATTTGTTTGGCTGATGCGCAGAGTTAAAATCAGGAGGATTGGATTAACACCGAACATCGTTCCTTTCCCTTGCAGTTTGAAACTATACCCGAACAAACGGGACTTAACAAGTGTTAAGGTTTGACCACAAAACAGGAAATCTTTCCCGTTTTGCCAGTCTGGCGCTCATAAAAATTCTATAACAGTTGGCATTGTCTGTCAATCTGGTGTCAAATAAGGGTCAATTCAGGGGCGACGGCCGTCTGTGTGAATCACGGCCGTAACTACCCAATTAACACCCGCGCTTCGGGGTACTGCACCAACTGCTTAGATGGTTCCTGCCGGAACAGGGCCACGGCAATGGTCAATGCTCCCAATCGTCCCCAGAACATCATAAAAATAATGATGATCCGGCCAAACAGGTTCAACTCGCCAGTAATGCCCAACGATAAACCGCAGGTCGCCAGAGCCGAAACCACTTCAAACAGCACTTCATTCAGAGCCAGATCGTGCGTTAGCAAAATGAGCCAACTGGCAATAAAGACCAGGCCCAGGCTGATGCTCAACACGGCCGCGGCGCGGCGCACCGTCTCGTCCATAATCGTGCGCCGCCGAAAGCGCACGGCCGTCCGACCTCTGGCCGAACTCCACAAAGCCATCGCCAGCACGCCAAACGTGCCCGTGGTAATACCACCGCCCATCGAAGCTGGGGCGCAGCCGATAAACATCAACATCATCACCAATAAGCGGCTCTCCGGCAAAAGCTGATCAAAATCTTCCAACCCAGGGAATCCGGCGGTGCGCGCCGACACGGACTGAAACCAGGTATGAACAAGCCGGTCCCGAATGACCGCCTCGCTTAAAACACCATCCACCTGCGTTTCGGCCACCAGCAGCCCCACCCAGCCCAGCACAATCAAAAACACAACCACAATCAGCGTCAGTTGGGTGTGCGAAGAGAGCGCCGCCGCGCGCGCCACTGCGAAAAATCCAAAAAAACCGGGATACCCAGGCCGCCCAACAAAACCAGACCGCCCAAAATAAGCAGGGTGATGCTGTCGCCAGGGATGCCGCGTGGATACTGGGGCAGGCCGGCAAACAGATCAAATCCGGCGTTGCAGAAGGCTGATACCGCATGGAAAATGGCATAAAAGAGGGCCTGGTCGGCCGACACAATGCCACTGATGCGCCAATGCGCATACAACAGCAGCGCGCCAATGCCTTCGATAACCAGGATGCCCACGATGACGCGCCGCAGCAGAAACAAGATGGCCGCCGGTTTATCCAGCCCCAAAGAGCTGGAAACGGCCAGGCGGTCTAACAGCGAAATGCGCCGACCGAGGAGCTGCAGTGTCAGGGCGACCAAAACCATGTACCCCACGCCTCCTAGTTGGATGAGGATCAGCAGGATAACCTGACCCAGAAACGTAAAGTCGGTGCTGGTTGTCAGCACCGTTAATCCGGTAATGGCCGCTGCCGATGTAGCCGTAAACCAGGCATCCATAAAAGTGATGGGACGGGTGGTCATGCCTGGCAGCAAGAGCAGCATCGTCCCAATGGCTACCAGGACCGCCAAACCCAATACCAGGCGAGCAGGCACAGACAGATGCGGCCGTCGTCGGGCACTTTTCACCGGCTGGCGCAAGTGTTCGATGCGGGTTTTAGGCCGCGCGTGTTGGCTCATGTCAGTTTGCTGAAGCGGGTGATGGATTGGTTGTCGCCAAAGACGATCAAGAGATCGCCCTGCTGCAGAATGGTGTCGGCGGTGGGGGAAATAAGCACCTCGTCGCCCCGTTTGATGAGCAAAATAGTCAGGTGGTGTTTATTACGCAGATCGCTTTGGGCCAGACTTTGCCAGGTCAGACACATCGGCAAGACGATTTCGGCGATGGCGTAGCCCTGGCTCAGGTTAAATTTTTCCAGCAAGGTGGGGGTACTTAGCTCTTCGGCCAGACGGCGGGCGCTGTTTTGTTCGGGCTGCACCACCATGTCGGCGCCCACGCGCAGCAAAATCTCTTTTTGTCGGCTGGTTTGTGTCTTGCAGATAACCCGCCGCACGCCCAGGCTTTTGAGCGAGGCTGTGGTGAGGAGGTTGGCTTCAAAATCGGCGCCAATGGCGACAATGACGGTATCGAAGGAACCAATATCTACGGTACGCAAAGCGTCTTCATTGGTAGAGTCCAGAACGGCCGCATGGGTCACTTCATCGGCAACGCTTTGCACCAGTTGGGCATTCTCGTCAATTGCCATTACGGTTTGGCCGTTTTCTTCCAGCGCGCGCGCCAGGCTGCTGCCAAACCGCCCTAATCCGATCACTGCAAATTCCTGGGGCTGCTTTTTTGCCATCAGTAAAACCTCGGACCTGTGAAATGCTGCTGGTAGCTGTGAACCGTATTCCGTGAACCGTATTGCGTCAATGGCATTTCGTGAATCGTATTCCGTTAAGGCATTTGCCAGAGTTAGCGCCCACCGATTACGGATTACCAACTACGGACCACCGACTACGGCACTAGTATAAAGAGGTTTTACGGCCAGGCAAAGAAGCTCGCTGACGTTTTAGAGAGCGTGGGGTAAACTAATAGCTGAAATTTATGGACTGTGAAGGATGATGCGTGATGTCGAAGAATTCTAAATCGGGTTTGTACCGGCGGTATCGGTATCAATCGAATGCGACGTTGGTGGGGTTGGTGGTAACGGCCGTTCTTGTCGGCGTTCTGGCATTTACCACCACCTGGCCCTTTTACCTGGTGTGGGTCTTGTCGTTGACGGTTACAACATTCATGTTGTTTGGCCTGGACAAAAGCCTGGCCGTCGCCAATCAGAAGCGCGTGCCAGAAATTGTGCTGCATTTGTTTACGCTGTTGGGTGGGTTTGTGGGGCAGACCGTGGGACGGGCCATTTTTCGGCACAAGATCAGCAGCCAGAAGCGGTTGGTTTTTAACGTGGTGCTGCTGTTAGCCGTTGTCTTACATGCCGGCATCATCTATTGGCTCTATTTTTCCGGCTGAACCGCGCACCGTCCGGCTTTTCAGCTCTCGCCGCCAACTCACAATCCGCCGTCTAACGGCCGGTAGACGCGCTGTTAACAAAAGCGCCAAAATCAGCGCCAGGAAAAGCGGCTGCGTGTACGCCTGCTTCACCAGCAGCACATAATGCAGCACAGCCAAAATTCCGGCCAGATACACCCAACGGTGCAGAGAGGTCCATCGCTTGCCCAACCGCTTCATCATCCCCTGGGTAGAGGTTAGCGCCAGGGGCAACAAGATGAGAAAAGCGGCCAAACCGACCAGCGCGTATCGTTTTTCCACGATGGCCTCGCTGATGAGGGGCCAACTCAATCCATAATCCAGCCAGACAAACGTCAACAAGTGCAGCACGACGTAAGCAAACGCATACAGCCCCAAAATACGGCGCAGCGGGTGGAGTTGGTTCCAGCCTAAGATCAATTTGAGCGGCGTTACGGCTAACGAAGCCAGCAGCAGCAAGATGGCCGCCTTCCCGGTACGCAGCGTAATTTCGCGTACCGGGTCGGGGCTAAAATTGGCTGTCTGCCAATCTAGCAGCAGCAGCGTCAGGGGGATAAGCGCCACCAGATGGCCGCCAATGCGTAACAGCCGGGTTTGCAGTTTACGATCCACTTTCATACCCCTCTAAAAATTCGCCCGCAGGTTCATGCCTTCATACAGGTAAGCCACCTGCTCCTCGTAGCCATTAAACTTTAGCGTGGGGCGTCGGCTTAATTCGCCGATGCGCCGTTCATTGGTCTGCGACCAGCGTGGGTGGGCTACTTCAGGATTGACGTTGGCGAAGAAACCGTATTCGTTGGGCGCGGCGTCCATCCACAAAGAAGAGGGTCTTTGCTCCACCAGATCGATTTTGACAATGGATTTAATGCTCTTGAAACCATACTTCCAGGGCATTACCAGGCGAATGGGCGCGCCATTTTGTGGCAGCAAGTCCTTGCCGTAAAGGCCGGTGGCCAGCAGCGTTAGCTCGTTCATCGCCTCGTCCAGACGCAGCCCTTCGACATAGGGCCAACTGAACCAGCGGCTTTTCTGACCGGGCATGTTGTCGGGGTCGTATAGGGTCTCGAAGCGCACGTATTGAGCGTTGGCTGTGGGCTGGACTTCTTCCAGGAGTTTTGCCAGGGGGAAACCCATCCAGGGAATGACCATGGACCAGGCTTCCACGCAGCGCAGCCGATATATGCGTTCCTCCTGGTCGAATTTAGTGCGCAGATCGTCTACATCATAGACGCCCGGATTGTTCACCAATCCGCCGATGGTGACTTGCCAGGGAGAGGTGACGAAATTTTGCGCTAATTTGGCCGGACCATCTTTGTCGGTGGAGAACTCGTAATAATTATTGTAGGTGATGATGTCTTCGTAGCTGTTGAGCGGATCGCCCAGTTCATCGGTAGTGGCGCTGGTTGCGCCGGGCATGGACTGCGTGTCGCCAACCGGGGCGCGACCCTGGGGGGTGTTGGGGTTGGGGCTGCATGCGGCTAACAGTGAACCGGCGGCTACGGCCGTTGCCCCCTGTATAAACTGACGACGTGATAAATACAAGGATTCCGGCGTAATTTCGGAAGATGGTAGTGCATAAGTGGCACGTTTTTTGATTAGCATTCGTTTCCCTCGCAGATAATAGATTTATCGGTGCTGCCCTTCAAGAAGCTAAACGGTAAATGAAGAGTATGATATTTTTCTAAAGAGAAGATGACAAAATGATGACAAAACTGGGCATGGTTCAAAATAGCCATCAATAGACTTTATCGGCAATAAGATTTTGTCCACAGATTTTGACATAATACTAAAGCCGATACTATCTATTACACCTCGGCACAAATAACGCGCGAGTTTTTTGTTGGGCGATTTTGTAAATCGCCCCGGAACGATTTGCAAAATCGTTCTACAAATTGTCGGCTTATTTCTGCCATTGTGTACGATTGATCTTTGCAAATTTTCTGAAGTTACGTGGAGGTTCACGGAGATTTTAGAGGGGAAGCAGGGTTTTTCTCCGTCGTTGCCTAAACCGCCGCTCGCCATGCCCACAAATGGCGCTGCACCGGGTCGCCGGTCCGGGCGGCCAGGTTGTCGCGCCAAAAGGGTCCATCTGGCAGCCCGGTCACCTGGGCGACGACTGGATAAAAGGTGTAGTTTGTTAGCAGACCCGGATAAGAGGGTGAATCGGCAATCTGTTGGTAGGGCGGGTCGGTGTGGGGCAGCCAGGTAACGGCCGTTTCTGCCACCGCCAATTCTTCCTGCAAACAGCGCCGGGCAGCGGAGTCCAGCGCTTCTCCCGTTTTTATTTTTTCAGAGGGGAGATGGTTGCGGGCACGGAAACGGCCGTTTTCCATCTCCTGCTCTATTTCCAGCAGCACGCACGCGCCGCGGCGGATGGTAATTTGCACCACCGCCACCTCCCGGCGCGGTGGATTGTCGGCCAGCGTGCAGTCACCGCCGCGCAGCTCTTCCCAAAGGTCAGCCACGCTTTTGGCCGCGCCTGTGCCCCACGCCGACGTATCAATGCCCCGCGCCGCCAGCCAATCGGTTAAGTCATTTACTGTTTCCATTGTCACAAGTAAAGAAGTTTAGTGTTCAGTGTTCAGGTGTAAATGCTGTTCGTAGAGCGCCAGATTGGCCGCAAAATCCCGACGGCCTAGACCCAGGCGCACATGCCCATCACCGTACCCCAGGCAGCTGCTCGGCAGCAGTAAAATGCCCGCCTCGGCCGCCAGTTGGTGGCAGTAGGCGGTGGCCGAGGGCGCGTTCAGCCCCACCAGGGCCACCGAACCGGCCAGCGGCGGCCGCCAGTCGAACATCTGCGGCCAACGGCCGAAAAACGCCTCGGCCACCGCCAGATTCCCGGCGATGATAGCCTGATTGCCAGCAACCAACCGCTGGTGGACGCGCAGGGCGGTCTGCGCCAGAAATTCGCTGGGGCCGGGTGGGCAAATGGTGGTGTAATGCTTCCAGTTGATCAGCCGTTCGCGCAGATCGGCGTCCTGAATGAGCAGCCAGCCAGAGCGCAAACCGGGCAGCCCGTGCGTTTTAGACAAACCGGCCAGAACGATGGCGCGTTCATACAACGTGGCCGCCGAGGGCAGCGTTTCCTGGCCGGGCAGTTCCAGACCGCGATACATCTCGTCGCAAAAGAGCCAGGCTCCATGCCGCCGGGCAATGGTGATGATCGCCTGCAATTCTTCGAGTGTGGGCAGAAAACCGGTGGGGTTGTGGGGGAAGTTGACAATCAGCAGGCGGGTCTGGTCGGTGACGAGATGTTCCAGGCGGTTGAGGTTGAGCTGCCAACGGCCGTTTCCCCCCTTTTCCACCTCCCAGCGGCTCACGTTGCCCGTCACATGCTGCGCCAGATTCAGCAGCGAATCATATGCCGGCGTCAGGACGACGACGTGGTCGCCCGGCTCCAGCAGCGTGTGCAGCGCCAGGAAAATACCCTCCTCCGGGGCAGTCACCACCACCACGTCGTCCGGTGACCAGGCTGGATAAAGGGCGGCGATTTGCGCCCGCAGCGCCGGACTGCCCTGCGATTCCGTGTAGCTCAGGCGCAAATCCAGCAGCCCACCCGATGGCTCCCCGGCCAGGGCCAGCAGTTCGCCCACGGTCAGCGCCTCGCAGTCGGAAGCGCACAAAATATGGGGCGTGCTAAATTCGTACACGGCAAAAAATTGTTCGATGGTAAAAGGGGCAATGTGCATAAAACCGCCTCCATTCAGACCTGTCTGGTCTTTGTCTTTCACGCTATCATAGCGCAACAAACCCTTTGGAGCATGATTTTTATGAGCAACATCCTGGTCTCTGGTCTGATCAACATCGAAACGACGTTGAAAGTGGATGGGTTTCCGGTGCAGTATGAGCCGGTGCGCTATCCATTTTGGGGCGTCCACAGCGCGGTCTCTGGCGTTGGTTACAATGTCGCCAAGGCCCTGACGACATTGGGTGATACGGTGAGTTTACTGTCGTTGATTGGAGGCGATTTGTCCGGGCAGACAGTGGCGCGAGCGTTGGCGCAGGCGGACATCTCGGCCGATTGCGTCCTGGCGCAGTTGGCGCAAACGGCCCAATCGGTGATTTTATACGAGCCGTCGGGCCGGCGGCAAATTCACGTGGACCTGAAGGACATTCAGGAACAGGTTTATCCGCTAGACCGGTTCGATGCAGCTTTGGCCGGCTGTGATTTGGCGGTGCTGTGTAACATCAATTTCAGCCGCCCACTTCTGGCGCGCGCCCGGCAGGCGGGCGTGCCCATCGCTACCGACGTGCATACCATTGCCGATCTGGACGATCCATATAACCGGGAGTTTATGGCGGCCGCCGATGTGTTATTTATGAGCGATGCGAAGCTGCCTTGCCCGCCAGAAGAGTGGGCGCGGCGGCTGCAAGGGCGGTTTGGCACGGCCGTTATCGTCATTGGCCTGGGCGCAGAGGGGGCGCTGCTGGCGGTGAAGGGGGATGGCGCGCTGGAAAGGGTAACGGCCGCTGCCACCCGCCCCGTTGTCAACACCATTGGCGCCGGGGACGCTCTCTTTTCTGCCTTCATTCACATCTACCACCAGACTGGCAATCCTTACAACGCTTTGCGCCAGGCGGTGGTCTTTGCCTCGTACAAAATTGGCGAAACCGGCGCGGCCAACGGCTTTCTAACTGCCGCCGAACTGGCCGCCTGGGTGGATCGCCTAAATTGACGTGTGAAAGACTTCACAAACACGGCCGTTGTGTGCTACAATGATGCAGTGCGTCATAAAAAGAGTATAGCTAATCTGAACCACAGAAGGAGATGCGGGCAATGTTAGAAGTTGTCATGCCAAAAAATTACCTCAATTTATTTGCCGGGTTGGTAAGCCTGGCTTTTGAACGCCTGGCGACGGTGGGTAAAGCCCTGCCGGAGCAGCCAGAAGTTGTAGTAACAGAAGTTGCGAAAACCGAAGCAATAAAAAAAGAAGTTGTAGAACCATTGCCGCCAGTTGCCACGTCGGTAAAACCGGACGATCTGACCCTGATCAATGGCATTGGCCCGACGTTTGCCCGGCGGTTAAACGAAGCCGGCATCAATACCTTCGCCAAGCTGGCCGCCACCAAACCAGAAGAGGTGAAGGTCATCGCCAAAGTCGCCGATTGGCAGGCCGTTGATCCGGCCCATTGGGTTGCGATGGCGAAGCAGTTGGCCTAGGTCGAATCATTTAAGATGCAGTTTGCAGCGCCAACGGCCGTTTACCTCCGAAAACAGTCGTTGGCGTTGATGTGAGGGGCTGTTAGCAACGGCCGTCTCTGGGCTTGTGGGAGCCAACACAAAAACAGCCTCACAACTGATGTCAACCACCCTGGTCGGTTTCGGGAAGGAAACCGGTCCAGGGTGGTTGCTTTTTGGAGCAGCCATGAAATCAATGAAGTGCCCCTACTGCCGCGGCGAAATGCGCGAAGAGTTGTTGGACTACATCGTAGAAATGGAAAACGGCCAGCAGCTTCGCCTGGAAGAAGTGCCCACCTGGTACTGCGAAAAATGCGACTACACCGAAGTGGAAGAAGAGGTCGGCGAAGCTATCGAGGACATGTTGGAACACCTGGATACGGTGCAAGGGGAGGAAGAAGAGTAAGAGGTGTTCAGTGTTCAGTAGTCGGTGTTCAGTGAACACGCAAGTATGCCTGTTTCACTTAGGCGCTGTTGATGTCCCCGTGCCAGAGGCGCTGCATTTCTGGCGATGTCGCCAGCAGGTGGTCCAGCGCGCCCTGGGCTTCGATACGGCCGTCTTTCAGCACCACGATCTGGTCCGCCTGCTGCCAGGCCAGCCGCCGGTGCGAAACCACCAGGCAGGTGATTGCGGATATTTGATTGCGGATTTCGAATTGTTTTCCATCCCGCAATCCGACATCCGCAATCCGCAATGCCAACAATCGTTCCCACAACGTCTTTTCCGTCTCCACGTCCAGGGCGCTGGAGAGGTCGTCGAAGACCAACAGGTCGGCGGGGCGGGCCAACATGCGGGCGGCGGCGGCGCGCTGCACCTGTCCGCCAGACAGCCGCACGCCGCGCGGCCCAACGATGGTGTCCAGCCCGTTTTCTAACTGGGCGATGTCGGCGGTGAGAACGGCCGTTTCCACCACCCGCTCCATATCCACCGCATCCTCCGGCATACCCAGCAGAATGTTGCGGCGCAATGTCTCGCTGAACAGGCGCGGCGCTTGGGGCGTATAAGCGCTGCGCGGCGGCGTGAAGAAGGTCGCCGGGTCCGTCACCAATTCGCCGTTCCACAAAATCTCGCCGCCATCTTGGGGCAGCAGCCCCAACAACACCCGCAGCAGCGTCGTCTTGCCCGACCCGATCCGCCCGGTGATGACGGTGAAGGAGCCGCGCGGGATGGTGAGGGAGATGTCGTGGATGCCGTGTTGCGTAATCCGTAATCCGTGAGCCATATTCCGTGAGCCGTATTCCGGGTTGCCGGTTCCGATTGACGGATTACGGTTCACGGAATATGGAAAACGATAAGATAGGTTTTTCACTTCCAACACTTGCAGGGGGGTAACGGCCGTTGCCCCTGCTGCCTCCACCCCTCTTTTCTCCGTGCCCGCCGTGCCTCCGTGGTGCATCTCTTCATGCAAATCGGCATGGGCCACCAGGCTTTCCGGCGGGGCGTCTGGGGTGATGGCCTGCATCCGGTCCAGCACCACCCGCTGCTGCGCCACCTCGGAAATATAGCTGCCGATGGTCGCCGGAAAGCGGCTGACGAAGAACAAATAGCTGCTGAACAAGACAAAATCACCGACGGTAAACGTGCCTTGCGCCAGACCAATCCCGGCCATCACCACCATCAGCGCCACCGCCACATCGCCCATGTTGTCGGAGATGGCCTGGAAAAGGGCATAGAACACGCCGTAGCGCACGTTGGTGCGGCGACGTGTTTCATTCAATTCGTCGAAGTAGGCCAGCGTGCCGGCCTCGGCATCGGCGATTTTGAGGGCCTGGATGGCGCCAAACATTTCGCCCAGGAAGCCGGTGACGCGGCTGGAGGCGGCGCGGCTGGCGTGGCTGTAAGTAAGGAAGCGCTGCCAGGCAAAGCGGTTGAGGAAAAAAACGCCAACGAGTGGGATGAGGGTAACGGCCGTGATCAACGGCGCAATACGGAACATAATCGCCAGGGCAAACAGGGTGAACAACCCGTGCCCAACCAGTTCGGGAATCCAGGTCGGGAAATCGGCGAAGTCGCCCAGGTCGTTGTTCAGGCGGTTCATGGCATCGCCGGTGGACACCGGCAGCGGCGATGCGCCCGGTTTGCGCAGCACGTTTTGGGTGATGTTCTGGCGCATGAGCGAATTCCCGGCCATACGCACTTTGGCGCTGCCCCAATGTCCAGCCGTGTCGGCCCCCAGGCGAATGGTCTCGGTAACGACCAATAGCGTCAGCAGGAGATAAATGGGGGCGATGGCTTCCGCCTCGCCGGTGAGTTGATCATACACCGACCTTTCCAGCAAGCCGGGAATCAGCCGGGTGACAAAGGCGTAACTAATGCCCGCCACTCCCACCAGAAACGCCCACGGCCGAAAACGAATCAGCGCCCAGGTTCCAGTGAAAATGGGGAGTTTGTGTTTGTTCATAGTTTGTTGTGTTGCGTATTCCGTCTTGCGGCTCACGGTTTACGGCTTACGGCTCACGGTTTACGGCTTACGGCTCACGCCAACATCTCTTCCAGCCCGGTTTGCAGCAGGCGGTAGAAGCGCGAGGTTGAGTCGTTGGCTAAGCGGCTGCGTGGTCCGTTTTCCAGGACACGGCCGTTTTCCAGAATCAATATATCATCCGCCCGCTGCACCGTGCGCAGGCGATGGGCGATGATGATGCCGGTACGGCCGTCTAGCAGTCGGTCAATCGCTTTCTCCAACAACTGCTCCGTCGCCGGGTCCAGCCGCGAAGACGCCTCGTCCAAAATCACCAGCTTTGGGTCGCGCAGGAAGACCCGCGTAAAGGCCAGAAGCTGCGACTGCCCGGCCGACAGCCCTTGCCCGCCCGATTGCAGCACCGTGTCCAGACCATCCGGCAAGGCACGCAGCCAATCGCCCAGCCCCAACGTCTCAAGGGCGGCAATGATGTCGGCGTCGGCGATGGGTGGGCGGGAATGGTCGCGAACGCGGTCGCGGAAAAGGGTCAGGTTGTCACGCACGGTCGCCTCGAACAACTGCACGTCTTGTGTCACCATGCCCACGTGCTGGCGCAAATTGCTTAACTGGACGGCGCGCAGGTCACGGCCGTGCAGCCTAATCCCGCCCTCATCCACGTCATAGAGGCGAAAGAGCAGCCGCGTCAGCGTCGTTTTACCGCTGCCCGTGCGGCCCAGGATGCCCAGGACTTTACCGGGTTCAAGGGTGAAGGTGATGTCGTTTAGGACGTAAGCCGTGTTCCGTAACCCGTATTCGGTGTTTTGGGTTTCGTGTTCTGTGTTGAGCGAGTCGTCATTCGGCCCACGGTTTACGGGTTGGTCTTTGTAGGCGAAGCACACGCCGTTGAAGGCAACAGACGGCGCGATATGGGGCAGAACGGCCGTTCCTTCATCCTTCACCTCTGGCCGCAGCTGAAAAAATTCGTTGATCCGGCCGATGCTCGCCAGCGCCCGCTGCAAGTTCCCCATTTGCCGGCGAATGTACTTGATGGGACCTTCCATCAAACCGATGTAAAAAGTCATTAGATACACTGTGCCGATAGTCATCTCGCCGCGCAAATAGAGCGCGGCGGCCAACCCCAGGGTGGCCGCCAGCGCCAGGATGTACAACAATTGGCCGGTGGCAAAGGTGAAGCCGCCGAACAGATCAACGCGCACCCGCTGCCGGGCGATGCGGGCGTGCAGCGGATACAGCCCGGCCAGCACATAGGCTTCGCCACCGTTGGCGCGAATATCCTCTGTGCCGCCGAAGCGCTCTTCCAGGTAGCCAAACAGGCTGGCGCTGGTCTGGCTAATGTCACGCCAGAAGCTCACCATCGGGTTTTGGATGAGGCGCAGGAAGATCACCGTTACCAGCGCGTAGGTCAGGCCAATCAGCCCAAAACGCCAATCTTCGCGGAACAGCAGGGCCAACACGCCGATGAGCAGCAGGGCGTTGCTCAATACGTGAATGATCAACTGCGAGAAGTATTCGGCCAGGTGGCCCACGTCGCCATCAATGCGCTCGATGATTTCGCCGGGGGTGCGCAGCTTGTGGAAGCCCATGTCCAGGCGCATGGTGTGGGCGGCCAGGTCGGCGCGCAGCCGATTGGTGGACGCCCAGCCCAGGTCTTCGCCCAGGTAGGTGTTCACCAGGTTGACGCCCTTCTGCCCGACGACGACGAGCAAAAAGAGCAGTCCCATCGTCACCAACTCGCCGGCCGCCGCGCCGGTTTGCGCTGCATCCAAAAAGCGGCGGATCACCTGGGGCGCGAACAGTTGCAGGCCAATGCCCAGCAGCAGCAGCAGCCCCAATAAAAAAACACGGGGAAAAAACGGCCGTAAGTAAATCCACAAAAAGTTCAGGCTGTGTTGTTTCATAAGGGGTTGGCTAGTACACAATGGCAGAAATAAGCCGACAGTATGTAGAACGATTTTGTAAATCGCCCGACAAAAAACTCGCGCGTTATTTATGCCGAGGTGTACTAGTTGGTTAGTTGGCTGGTTAACAAACCCAACCAACTAACCAATCTCTACTCTCCATTGATATACGGTTGCCACATTTCCAGCGTGATTTCCACCGGGTTGGCGCTAACGCCGAAGCGGGCGAAATAGTCGCAAACGCGGGTCACGTCACGCTGGAGTAGGTCCAGGGCGTGCGGGTTAACGCGGGCATCCACCACCTGGGGAAAATCTATCAGGCAGATGTCGCCATCCCAGTAGAGGATGTTGTAGGCGGATAGATCGCCATGGATGAGGTGATGGTTGAGCAGCAGATGTACGTTATCCATCACCCGTTGGAACAGGGGGCCAGCTTCTTTGCGGTCCAGGGTGATTTCGTTGAGCGCCGGCGCTGCGCCGTACTCGTCACCGACGAATTCCATCAGGATGGTGTGGCCGTTGTGTCCGATGGGCTTGGGCACGTCGGCGCCGGCTTCGTAGAGCAGGGTTTGGGCGCGGAACTCGGCGCCCACCCACATCATGAAGTCCAGGTGCAGGCCATAACCTGTTTTGTTGAGAACGGCCGTTCTCTCCCGTCGGCTGCGAATCTGTTTACCCTGGGCGTCGCGCAGCATTCGTCCCTCTTTGTAGATGGCGTCGTTCTTCAGGCTGCGCAGCATACGCTCGCGGTACAGTTTGGCGGCTACCAGTTCGTAGCCGGTGGCCGGGTTGGCCAGGCAGGTGTAGACGTTGGCCTCTTTGCCGCCCTTCACCAACCGCGTTACGTCGGTGATGACGTTTTCGCGGTAGAAATGCTCCAGGGAGCTGATCAGCCAGTGACGCTCGTGGTGTTGTGGGTCCAGGCTGGCGGCGTAGGTAGGAACCCAACTCTCAACGCCGTCGTCCATGGCTACCATCTCGGCGGCGAAAGGTTGTGGTTTTGCTTTTTGTGGCCGTTTGTGTTGGCGATGGGCGGAACGGCCGTTGTCAGTATATTCATAATCGGCAAATAGTTCTTGCCAGTCAGTTGTACTCATTGTCAGTCTGATAATCCTGTTTTCGTGGGCGGAATGGCTCGTGAGCCGCCCGATGGGTTGATTTAAAATAAAAAAGCCACCGAACAAATCAATGTCCCGTGGCTTACGGTGGCTAACAACTAACCACTATCAACTCCCAACTGGATCAAAAAAGCCACGGGTCAACGTCGTGTGAACCGTGGCTGCCGCCAGCTCTTGGCAGATCGCTGCCGTTATTCAGTTTAGGGCTGAAAGATTACCCAAAACAGCTTACCGGCAAACAGGCGTACTCACACGACGCATATTCAATTCGCGCACCTGGACTTCATTCAATTTTTGCATCATGTCAGTACCTCCTCAAAATGTAGTGTTGTGTCTTCTAATCAGACAAGCGACAGTCTACCACAGGCTGACTGTCGTGGTCAAGCCCCTTTTAAAGGCAAAAATCTCCGTTAACGGCCGTTACGCGGAGATTTTAGGAACGAGATTTGAATAATCTACACGTTTAGATTGGACAAATCTTCTGAGATTTGTCCAATCTTCCGTATGCCAAGTGGGGGATCAGGTAGTTGGAACCTGTCGTGAAACGCGGCGTTGACGACGGGCCGCCTTCTTCATTTTGATGCGTTTAACTTCGCTCTTGGAGACGAACCAGCGCTTGCGGCGCACGTCGGCCAATACTTTGCTTTTCATGACTTCTTTGCGAAAACGCCGGAGCAGCTGCTCTTGCGATTCATTGTGTCGTAATTCGACCTTGGGCAAGTTTTCCTCACCTCCTCGTGTCTGGTCTCATCCCTACAAACGCAGACAACCACATCCAGAGGAAATAAATGATTGTTCCCTGGTTAGGATGAAAGTCTGCGGCTAGTTGATAACGAAGGTAAAAGCTACCATTCGCGGGGGCGGGATGGCGCCTAGCAATCTTGTAATATGTGGCAGGCCACACTTCGACTCTCCAGTCTACCGCCAGAGGATGTCTGTGTCAAATTATCGCAGAGCCAAATAATCTTTGCCTTGCAGACGATCTTCGATTTTGTGCCAGATTTGGTCCAGATGTTCGTCGTACTGGACGTAATTGAGGTTATCGGTGTCTACGGTGAGTACCGGACTCAGGCGGAAGGCGTCTGACCAGCGATCATACAGTTTGTTCAGGCGGTCCAGGTAGGCGGCGCCTATTTCTTGCTCGTAATCACGGCCGCGTTGTTCGATGCGGCGGCGCAGTGTGGGTACCGAAGCGCGCAGGTAAATGACCAGATCGGGCGGGCGCAGCAAAGTCGCCAGGGTACGATACAGATCGAAGTAGCAGTTCCAATCGCGTTCGCTCATGTGGCCCTGGTCGTAGAGGTTGCGGGCGAAGATTTCGGCGTCTTCGTAGACGCTGCGGTCCTGCACGACGGATTTGCTGAGCTGCAGCAGGCTGTGGTGTTGGCGCAGCCTCCGGGAAAGGAAGAATACCTGTGATTGAAAGCTCCATTGGGGCATGTCCTGGTAAAAGTCGGCCAGGTAGGGGTTTTCTTCGACGGCTTCATAAACCGGTTCCCAGGCCAGCCGTTGGGTAAGCAGGCGTACCAGGGTGGATTTGCCGACGCCGATGTTGCCGGCGATGGTGATGAAGTAGGTTTCCATGCTTACTGTTGGGCCTCGATCAGAGCAGTGGTCTGGCGCACGGCCGTTGCGCCGCTGTCTGGCCCGTAATAGGTGCTGTAGATTTGACCGTCGCCATTCAACAAAGCCAGGGCCAGGTGGCGGCGAATGTCTGGAACCCGGTAAGCCTGGCACACCTTGCCTTCCCAATCTGGCAGGATAATCAGGTGGTCATCGGGGTTGTACTCTTTGGGGATTTGGCGGGCGGCTTGTTCATAGATGGTGTTCATGATGCGCTGCGATGGCCCCCGCATCAGGCGAGGCACGCCGCGGAAATCTATGACGTTTAAAATCATCAACTGCTGTGGATCGTCGTAGCGGCGGCGTACTGTTTTGACCAAGTCCTGGATGGTGTGGGCGGTCTGGTAATCGCTAAAGGTGAGCAAGACCGGCCGCCCGCGGTATTTGCCGGGAGTGATGGGGGTTTCGGTGTAAACGGCCGTCAACGTAAACAGCGGCGCGGCCATTCCGGTGGGTAAAAAATCGGTCATACTGCTCCTTGATGGGCGATGAAGAGTCCCGTTTCTTTTTGGATGTGATAGGCGCCCCGGGCGGTGATCATCTCCTGGAGGTGCTGTTCCAGAGCAGCAGCGTCCTCTGGTGTTATGAGCTGCGCCAGGGACATGGAGTGCAGGTAGGCCAGCAGGGGGGCAACGGCCGTTACCCGCAAACCATCCGCGTACAACACCAGGTCTACTGTGTCGAAGGTGGCAGCGAGTAGGGCACGGCCATTTTCCAGCCGAAACGCCAGTTGCGGCCAGGTATTGAGCAGACCGGGGGCAAATTGGCGGGCCAGTTCTCTGAGTTCGCGCATGTGGCTGTCGCCGTTGGTGGCGGCGAAGAAACGGCCGTTGGCCTTCAGCACCCGCCGCACTTCGCGCAATGCCTGGGGTAAGTCTGGCACATGGTAGAGCATGTGGTTGGCGACCACCACGTCGAAGCTGGCGTCGGCGAAGGGTAGATCTTCGATGCTGGCTGTCTGGAAATGGAAGCCAGGCCGGCCGGCAAAAGCCGCTTCTGCCTCGGCGACCGCCGACTGTGCTTCGGCGACCATGCCCGGCGACAGGTCGGTGAGGGTGATGGCGCAGCCAGCCGGAATACGGTCCAGATTGTGTCGCCACAGCCAGCCAGGACCACAACCGCATTCTAAAACGGCCGTGCCCGGTTCCAGCGCCAATTGATCAAACACCCACATTTGCCAATCATACGGGTTGGTGCTGAAATCGCGGTGCAGCGCCACCCGCGCCTCCAAGTTCCGCGACGTGCGGTACTGCTGCTCACGCAAATAGGACTTATCTTGAAACAGTGGTTTTGTAGACATAAAAATCTTTGTATTGCAGACTTGTCAACGCTTTGTTCAGGACATGTTTTTCAGCCGTTGGTGCGGCGCATAGGGGAAAATGTCAATCACTTCCCCATCCTTCAACCGCCCCTGTACGGAATGCCAATAAGCCAGGTCAAAAAGGTCGGCGTGATGCGCCAGAAACGCTTCGCGGATACGCCCCGACAGCCCCATAAAATGCTCAAACTCCTCCGGGAAATAATCGTTGTCGTTGACGGTGAACCAGGGTTCGGAGGCCAGATCGTCTTCATAATATGCCGACTGGGGCATCTTGCGGAAATTACAGGTGTCTAGCAGGCACAATTCATCGTAATCATAAAAAATCACACGGCCGTGCCGGGTGACGCCAAAATTCTTCAACAACATGTCACCGGGGAAGATATTGCTCACCGCCATGTCTTTGATGGCGTAGCCATAATCAATGGCGGCGGCGACAGCCGCTTCTTCCGTCGCCTCACTCAGGTAAATGTTCAGCGGGATGATAGCCCGCTCCACGTAGCAGTGGCAGATGATGACGTGATCCGCTTCGATCTGCACGGTGCTGGCGGCCACCGCTTGCAGCTCGGCTAACAAGTCTGCTTCAAAGCGGTCACGCTCAAATTTTAGAAACTCAAATTCCTGCGCGTCCACCAGCCGCCCGGCGCGATCATGGCGGAAGACCAGTTTATATTTGTCTTTCACATCCTGGCGGGTATTTTTCTTGGGATAAGCAAAGCGATCCTTGATCAGCTTAAAAACCACGTCGAAGGCGGGCATAGCAAACACAGTCATCACCATGCCTTTTTCGCCGCGAGCAATCTCAAATTTGTCGTTGGACGCAGCCAGATGTTGCAGCAGGTCGCGGTACAACTCTGTCTTGCCATGTTTGTTGTAGCCGATGGAGATGTACAACTCGGCGTCACGTTTACGCGGGATGATGGATTTAAGGAAGCGCACCAAGTCATACGGCCGTTCCACCTCCACCTGAAAATAGGAGCGGGTAAAACTAAACAAAATGCTCAGGTCATTTTCGTCCAGCATCACCGCGTCCACCACCACCCCCTGCGGCGTATTCAACAGCGCCAACGCCAGGGGGATGATGTGCGAAGCGCTGAACATGCGCCCGACCAGATAGGCCCCTTTGCCCCGAAAAAAAACCGAACGCACCGTCTCCACCCGGCTGACAAAGCGCAGCGCGCCAATGTCGCGCAAACGCGCTTCCACTGCCTGGGCCACCAGGCGGGCGTCTCGTTTTATGTTTTCATAGGGTGTGTCAAACGCATAGGCCGTCAGAATTTTAGTGAATAAATCGGCCGTAGAGGTAGCACGGTTAAAGGTTTGGTAAACGGGCTGCCGCGACGGCGTCGGCGGCGTGTCGAAATCGGTAGCGACAAATTCAAGTTGTTCATCCACGCCCACCGTCGTAAAGATACGCCGCGTCACAGAGTTAAAAAACGTCTCCGCCTGCTCCCAATCGTCCCGCGCCGTAATCAACCCGGAATACACCGCTTTGGCCCCGGCCCACACGGCCGTACTCTGCACCCGGTCCCCCAAAATCTGGCGTGTGTTCTTTTCCAGATCGTCAATCACCTGGCGGTATAGGTCCAGCCGGGCGCGGGCATTTTGCTGCCCGGCGCGCCAATCGCGCACTTCAAACAACACCTTCGCCTGGTGGGTATAAATTTTGAATTGGGTGTTGTACCGATCAAAAGCATCATAAATGATTTGCGCCGCCATGTTGGCCAGACGACTGTCGGTGAATTGGGCCATGTGTCATCCCTGGAGAGAAGGTATGCAGTGTTCAGTATGCAGTGTTCAGTGTTCAGTGTTCAGTACGGTGAGCTTACAATAAACTAGCCTTATTGTAGCGCGGATGTGGCAAACGTCTAAAAGCATTGCCGGCAGCACAAATTGGCTTAAAATGGAGCGGTTAAGGAAGGCTACGGCCGTTGGTCATACGTCAGAAGATCAATGTTAAACCCAAACCGAAACACACCATACTCTATGGCTATAAATTGATACCCGTCACCCTGTCACCTATACCCATGCAACCACCCCCCTCCTCCACCCGCCCACAGGCAGTCGCGGCGCTGCGCGAAATTGCGCGGGCGCTCAGCGCCGCCTGGGACCTGGACACCACCCTGGACCTCATCGCCCGCAAAACCACCGAAGTGATGCACGTGGATTCCTGCACCATCTACCTGCTGGACCCAGACAGCGACACCCTGCGGCTGCGAGCCTCCACCGGCCTCTCGCGGCGCGCTCTGGGTCGGGCCACGCTAAAAGTGGGCGAGGGCATGACCGGTTACGCCGTCCAGTCTAATCGCCCCGTTTACGCGGCCGACGCGCAAGGAAACCCCCATTTTAAGCAGGTGGCTGAAGCCGAAGAGGCTTCTTATCGCTCGCTGCTGGCTGTGCCGCTGGTGATTGAAGCGCGGCCCATTGGCGCGCTAAACGTACAGACTTTGCCGACGCATGAATTTACGCCAGACGAAATCGAAGTGCTGTCGCTGGTGGGCGACCTGGCGGCCGGGGCGCTGGCCAAGGCGCAGTTGTATGACAAACAGCGGCGACAAATCGAAGAGTTACGCGCTTTGGCGCAGATCAGCGAGGTGGTCACGTCGCCGCAATACCTGGATGACATCTTAGACGTGGTGACGGAAATGGCGGCGCAGGCGATGGGCGCGGCCGTTTGCTCTATCTTTTTGTTGGATGAATCAGGCGATACGCTGACGCTGCGTTCGGCCAAACGAACGAGCAGCAGCTACCGCCCCCGGCCACCGCTGCGCCTGGGCGAAGGGGTTGTAGGCCAGGTGGTGCTGACAGGGAAAGCCGCCTATATCGCCGACGTGCGAACGGACAAACAATATCTAGGAGCAGAATTAGCCCGCGTCGAGGGATTGGTCTCGCTGCTTTCTGTGCCGCTGAGCGTGCGCGAACGCAACATTGGCGCGTTGAACTGCTATACCAATGAAGTGGTTCACTTCAGCGAAGAGCAGATGACGCTGTTTACCACGTTGGCTAACCAGACCGCCCTGGCGATTGAGAATGCCCGGCTGGTGACCAATGCGGCCGTTGTGCGGGAGATGCACCATCGCATCAAAAACAATCTGCAAACGGTGGCGATGCTCATGCAGCTGCAAATCCCGGATGCAGACCGGCTGGATACGCGCCAGGTGTTGGAGACCAATATCCACCGCATTCGCAGCATTGCCGCCGTGCATGAATCGCTGTCGGAGCAGGGCTTTCGGCTGGTGGACGTGAAGGATGTGCTGGAACGCATTACACAGACAACGGCCGAATCCATGCTGCGGCCTGATCAGGCGGTGCAAATTGTTGTGTTTGGCGAGTCGCTGCTGCTGCCCAGCCGGGCGGCTACGGCCCTGACGTTGGTGGTGAATGAACTGGTGCAAAATGCCCTGGAACACGCCTTTGTGGACCGGCCAGCTGGCCGGGTGGAGATTTCTTTGGGGCGGTCGCCGGATGAGTTGATTATTTTGGTGCGTGATAACGGCCGTGGCCTGCCCACCAACGTCACCTACGGCCTGGGCCTGGAATTGACAACGATGTTGATAACCGATGACCTGCGTGGGGGTTTTAAGTTTAACGCGCTGGCGAGCGGCGGCACTGAGGTCAGCATCCGCCTGCCGCGCGAAATTGAGCGCGATTTGATGTGAATGACCTATCTTTGTAAGAACAGACATGAAAATTTTAATTGCTGATGATGAATCTATTATCCGGCTGGGGTTGAAAGGGATGCTAGAGGGGCTGGGGCATGAGGTGGTGGCGGCGATGAACGGCCGTGAAGCCCTGCAAATGGCCGCCCGTTTCACGCCAGACCTGGCCATCCTGGACATCAAAATGCCCTTTACCGACGGTTTGCAGGTCGCCAAAACTCTGGCGCGGACTTCCCCTCTGCCGATCTTGCTGCTGACAGCCTATAGCGAGCAAGACCTTATCGAAAAGGCCACCGATTTGCCCATTCAAGGCTACCTGATCAAACCCATCAAGTCGGCTGAACTTTCGGCGGCGATTAATGTGGCCTATAAACGTTTTTGGGAGCAGCAGTCATTGGCCGACAGGGCGGCTAAACTCCAGGAAACGCTGGAAATGCGCAAATTGGTAGACCGAGCCAAAGGCAAATTGATGGCCGCCGGGCTGTCGGAAGAAGAAGCATACCAATCGCTTCAGCGCGAAGCGCGCAGCAAGGGACGCAGTTTGAAGGATGTGGCGTTGGCGGTTTTGGGGGAGTAATTGGTTGATTGGGTTGATTAGTTGGCTGGTTGGTTAACCAACCAGCCAACTAATTTTTTATTGCGTTTCGTTATGGCGCCGTTGCATCGGCGGATTGGGGGACGGCCGGCGGTTCGGCTACGTCTACCTGGATAAAGGTCAGTTCGTTGTCGTCCATGTCAATGAGGATGTGGTCGCCGGTGCGGAACTCGCCGCGCAGCAGCCGCACGGAGAGCGGGCTTTCCACGTACCGTTGGATGGCCCGGCGCATAGGCCGCGCGCCAAAATCTTTGTCGTAGCCCTGCTCGGCCAGCCATTTTTGCGCCGTTTCCGTCAGGACGATGGTCAGGTTGCCCTGATCGGCCAACCGCTCTTGCACTTCCTTGATTTGCAGCTTCACAATCTCCAGCATGTCGGCTTCCGACAACGGCTCGAAGATGATGATCTCGTCAATGCGGTTGATAAATTCGGGCCGGAAGGTTTCCTTCAGCGCTTCTTCAATGCGCTTGTGGTCCGCTTTTTCCTGCGAGTCGCGGACGCCGACGAAGCCCAAGGCGCCAGACTTATGGACGAAGGAGGTTCCCACGTTGCTGGTCATGACGATGACGGCGTTGCGGAAGTTGACAATGCGTCCCTGACCGTCGGTCAGACGGCCGTCATCCAATAGTTGCAGCAGGGTATTCCACACGTCCGGGTGGGCCTTTTCGATTTCATCGAACAACACGACGGAATACGGCCGTCGCCGCACCTGTTCCGTGAGTTGGCCGCCTTGTTCGTAGCCAATGTAGCCGGGCGGCGCGCCAAACAGACGGCTGACGGTGTGTTGTTCGCGGTATTCGCTCATATCAATACGCACCAGCGCTTCCTCATCGTCAAACATAAACTCAGCCAGGGCTTTCGCCAATTCGGTCTTGCCCACGCCGGAGCTGCCCAGGAAAATGAAAGAGCCTAACGGCCGTTTCGGATCACTCAACCCCGAACGACTGCGCCGGATGGCGTCGGCCAGGGCCGCAATCGCTTTCTCCTGGCCGACAATACGCTCGTGCAGCCGCTGTTCCATGTTGAGCAGTTTGTCCGCTTCCGTCTCCAACATTTGCGTCATCGGAATGCCGGTCCAGGAAGCCACCACCTCGGCGATGTCATGCTCATCCACCACCTCATCCAGCTTTTGCTCGGCCTGCCACTTTTCGCGGGCAGCCTCGAACTCCGTCTGTACCCGCAAACGCTCGGCCCGTTTGACGGCCGCGCGCTCATAGTCGCGCACCGTATGCGCCTCTTCTTCCTCGATGATGAGCTGATCAAGCTGTTTTTTGTGTTCCTTCAACTCGGTCGGCAGCGTGTGCAGCGCCACCCGCAGTTTGGCAGCCGCCTCATCCATCAGGTCAATGGCCTTGTCTGGCATGGACCGATCCGTCACGTAGCGGTTCGATAATTTTGCCGCCGCCACCAACGCCGCGTCAGAATAAGTGACTTTGTGATGCGTCTCATAACGGTCGCGCAGGCCATAAAGCATTTCAATGGTGTCTTCCACCGATGGCTCGTCTACAAAAACGGGGGCAAAACGGCGCTCAAGGGCGCTGTCCCGTTCGATATATTGGCGGTATTCGTCCAATGTTGTGGCGCCGACGCATTGCAGTTCGCCGCGCGCCAACGCCGGTTTGAGCATATTGCTGGCGTCCATCGCCCCTTGCGCCGACCCGGCGCCAACGACGGTGTGCAGCTCGTCTATGAACAGAATCACTTCGCCCTGCGCGCGCTGAATTTCTTCAACGGCCGCTTTCAGCCGTTCCTCAAATTCGCCGCGAAACCGGCTGCCGGCGATCATCGCCCCCAGGTCCAGGGAGATCACTTTTTTGTTCAGCAGATTTTCCGGCACGTCGTTGGCGATGATTTTTTGCGCCAGCCCCTCCACGATGGCCGTTTTGCCTACGCCGGCCTCGCCGATAAGCACCGGGTTGTTTTTGGTCCGTCGGCTGAGGACTTGAATGACACGCAAAATTTCGTTGTCGCGGCCGATGACCGGGTCCAGGCGGCTTTCTTTTGCCAGTTGGGTCAGATCGCGGCTGTATTTTTCCAGAGTACGATAGCGGCTTTCCGACTGGCGGTCGGTAACGCGCTGCCCGCCGCGCAGTTGGTTGACGCCTTCTAAGATGCGTTCGCGGGTCAGGCCAAACTCTTGCAAAATACGGGACGATGGCGTGTTGCGCTCGCTGAGAATCGCCAGGAAGATATGCTCGGTGGAGATAAATTCATCTTTCAGGCGGTTGGCTTCGCCCTGGGCCAGTTCTAGCACGGTGCGAATGCGGGGTGTGTAGAATATTTGCCCCACGCCGCCGCCATAGACGGCCACTTTGGGGCTGGAGCGCAGTTCCTGGTCCAGGCGGTCTTTGATGCCGACGCTGTCCACGGATAGTTGGTCCAAAATTTGCAGGACTGCGCCATCTTTTTGTTCCAGTAAAGCCAGGAATAAATGCTCGGTGTCTACCTGGGTGTGGCCGTACCGCTGCACAATTTCATAGGCGCGGGCGGCGGCGTCTTGCGCTCGTTCTGTAAATCGATCAAATCGCATTAGGTTTCCTCGTGTAAATAGTTGGTTCGTTCGTTTGCTGGTTTGAGAAACCATCCAACCAACAAACGAACACGCTTTCCAAACTATACAGTGCTTTAGTTGGATTCACGTAAGAATCAGATGAAGCGTTTCTTATGCGTCAGGCGTCTGGCTCACATGACAGCAATTCCAATGATGAACCTGTTTGTAGGGTCGGGACAGGCGGGCCAACGTCTCGGCCATTCGCCAACATCTCGGCTGCCGCCTGTCCGCGCCGTCCCGTCCCTACCAACATTGGAACTGCCGCTCACATGATGCGCATCCCATCTGTCTGGTCGTAACCATCACCCCAGGCCAGGATTTTGCTGGGGGTAACTTCGATGAGCCGCCACTCGGCGCTGTCGTCGTAGCGGAAGTCCCATTCGTATTTATGATAAAAGTAGTCGGCCAGTGTGTCTACTGTAGCGCGGTCGGCGACGTGGGCTTCGCCTTCGATGATGAGGGCATTGACGGCGTCGGGCAAGGAGAGGGCGACGCTTTGGTTGTGGAACATGTTGACGAATTTTTGGGTGTGCGCGCCGGTTGCCAGGTAGACACGGCCGTTCAGCCATACATACCACAACGGCGCAAGATGCGGACGGCCGTCGGACCTTACCGTCGCCAGCCAGATTGTCATTTCTCGGCCCAATCGAGCCTCGATGGCCCGCAGGCGCTCTGGACTTTGTTTTCTCACGCTGAATACCACCCTGTCCACGCCAACAAACTGTCAATTTGTACCACGAAACGGCCGTTTTTTCACCACCTTGTATCCCATCTGTTACCCGTTCATGCTATTCTACTACCTGTCATTGCAATGACTCGACTAAAAACAACTCGACGAAAAGACAACAGGACAAAATCCCATGCCCCGATATGCCCAAATCCGCAGCACCGGGCGCTACGTGCCCGAAAAAATGCTCCCCAACGCCTATTTCAACGAAATTCTAGGCCGCGATGTAGATGAATGGCTCGTCAAAAACGTCGGCATCCGCGAACGCCACGTGATGGCCCCCGACGAATCCACCAGTGACCTGGCTTACCACGCCTCCCGGCAGGCGTTGGAGCGCGCCCATCTCCAACCCACCGACCTGGACCTGATCCTCGTCGCCACCGACACTCCCGATTACCTCAGCCCTGGCACGTCCAGCGTGCTGCAAGGCAAATTGGGCGCAACCCAGGCCGGTACGTTCGACGTGAACTGCGCCTGCGCCGGTTGGGTAACGGCCGTGGAAACGGCCGCGCGCTTCATCGCCACCGACGACGAAATCAACCACGTCCTGGTGGTCGGCGTCTACGCCATGAGCCGGTTCGTGGATTATACCGACCGCTATACCTGCACCCTCTTCGCCGACGGCGCGGGCGCGGTCGTGGTGGGCGCGGGCGACGCGCCGGGGTTCATCACCGGCAAGCGCTTCGCCGATGGCTCTTATTCGGACGCGCTGGGCATTTACACCGGCGGCGCGGCCTGCCCGGTTACGCCAGTCGAAGTAAACGGCGGCGTGCCGCGCGTGCAATTTGTGCGTAAATTCCCGGCCACCTTCAACACCGAACACTGGCCGCGCCTGGTGCGCGAGGTAGTGGCGAAGGCCGGGTTGACGCTGGACGACATTGACTTCTTCCTCTTTACGCAGCTCAACCTGAACACCATCAAGTTGATGATGGAAATGCTGGAACAACCCCTGGAGAAAACCCACTGGATCATGGACAAATGGGGCTACACCGGCTCGGCCTGCATCCCGATGGCCCTCGACGACGCCATCGAACAAGGACGCGGCCCCCAACCCGGCGACCACGTCCTCTTCTGCGCCAGCGGCGGTGGCATTGCTATGGCGGCATCGGTCTGGCGGTGGACGAAGTAGTTGATAGTGGAGAGTTGTTAGTTGGTAGTGGGGAGTTGTTAGTGGATAGTGGGGAGGGGAGTGTGATGGGGCAAGTGGTGCAGAGTTATCGGGATTTGGTGGTTTGGCAAAAGAGTGTTTTGCTGACGAAAGAGATTTATTTGCTGACGGCAAACTTTCCGGATGCTGAGAGGTATGGGCTGACAAATCAGATGCGCCGCGCGGCCGTTTCCATTCCTTCAAACATCGCCAAAGGGCAGGGTCGTCGAAGCGCACCTGATTTCCGCCGATTCCTACATATTGCCCTTGGTTCGGTTGCTGAACTTGACACTCAAATTGTCATCGCCATAGAACTCGGATATTTGACCCATGAAAACACAATCAAAGCCAACGGACTCATCATAGAAATCAAAAAGATGCTCTACACCCTGATTGACAAACTGACCAACTAACCACTCCCAACTATCAACTAATAGGAGGAGCTATGTACATTGGCGATTATTTAGGACGACGGGCGATTTATTCACCCGATAAATTGGCGATTATTGATGCGGGCAAAACGCCTGAATTGCAGCTGTCTTATGCCCAGATGAACTCGCGAGCGAACCGGTTGGCGAACTGGCTGCGCGACCAGGTGGGCGTGGGTTATGGCGACCGGGTGGCGATTTTGGCGCGGGATGGCCTGGAGCATCTGGACACTTTTTTTGCCTGCGCCAAACTAGGAGCGATCCACACGGCGCTGAATTGGCGGCTGCATTGGCGGGAAACGGCCGTCATCCTCGCCGCCACCACCCCAAAAGTCCTCATCTTCTCCGCCGATTTCGCCCCGGCCGTTACCGAACTCCAACACGCCCCCGAAGCCGCCAGCGTTACCCACTATTTGCATTTGGATGGCGAGCCGGTGGGCGGAAGCCTGTCGTTTGCTGAGGTGATGGGCGGGGCGGCGGATACGGCCGTTACCACCCCCACCGTCACCGAAGAGACCACCGCCGCCCTTATTTTTACCGGCGGAACCACCGGCCTGCCCAAAGCCGCTCAGGTGACACACAAAATGATCGCTTGGAACAGCCTGAACACCATCATCCACGACCTGCACCACGATGACACCTACCTGAACGTCTTTCCGCTCTTCCATACCGGCGGACTCTTTGTCTACACCCTGCCGAACGTGGTGTTGGGCGGCACGACCATTTTGCTGCGCCAGTTCGACCCGGCGCAGGTGCTGGACCTGATCGCCCGTGAGCATGTCACCGTCTTCGCCGGCGTACCCACCATGTACCAACTTCTCACCCAGGCGGCCAACTGGCAAACGGCCGATTTGTCCTCTTTGCGCTTTTGCACCAGCGGCGGCGCGCCCTTGCCCGTGCCCCTGGTACAAAAATACACCGTCGAAAAAGGCATCCGCTTCAAGCAGGGCTTCGGCATGACAGAATTTGGCCCCGGCATTTTCGCCCTGGCCGCCGAGGACGCCATCGCCAAAGCGGGCAGCATTGGCCGCCCCAATTTTTACGTGGATGCGCGGGTGGTAGACGACGCCAATCAACCGCTCGGCCCGGACGAGGTAGGCGAATTGGTGCTGAAAGGGCCGAGCTACTGCGCCGGCTATTACAACAATGAAGCGGCGACGCGCACGGCCGTTGACGATGACAACTGGTTCCACACCGGCGACCTGGCCCGCCACGACGCCGACTGGTACTTCTTCATCGTGGACCGTAAGAAGGATATGTTTATTTCCGGCGGCGAGAATGTATACCCGGCGGAGATTGAGAAGGTGCTGTATGAGCATACGGCCGTGCACATGTGCGCCGTCGTGGGCGTGCCAGACCCGAAGTGGGGCGAGGTGGGCGTCGCCTGCGTCGTCCTCAAGCCCGACGCCACGGCGACCCCCGACGAGCTTTTGCAGCACATGGCCGAACGTCTGGCGCGCTTCAAAGTACCCCGGCGCGTGCAAATCATGAAAGAACTGCCCATCTCCGGCGCGGGCAAAATCCTGAAACGGGAACTACAGACGCAATTGATCACGTAACGCCGTTTGTGAACGCGACCAGGTATCTTCTGAATATTTCGGGGGTCAACCGGTGGGCAAAAGGGTAAAAGCCGGGTTTATCCGGCGTTGTTTTGTAGATCGGCGCTTTAGCGCTGATCGTCGTCGGCAACATTGACAGGGCGTTTGTCTCCAACTAAAATGTACATAAGAAACTTTCTATGTACATTTGGAGGACAAAGGCCATGATCAAAGTCTCGGCCACAGACTTCAGGAAAAATCTATTTGATTACTTAGACAAAACGGCCGCCGGCGAAATCATCATCATCCAGCGCAACAACCAGGAAATCGCCCGCCTGCTGCCCATGGAGCGCGCCAATTGGCGCGATCAGATGACCACGACGCCGCAGCTCCTGGTTTCACCGGTAGAACTGATTCAACCGCTCGACGACATTTGGGAAGCCTACGTGTGAAGCCAAACGCCTATTTATTCGACACCCACGCGCTGATTTTTTGGGTAAACAAAGTCTCGGTATCAGACAAATTTATCGCCTTTTTCGATACCCAGGCGCAGCAGGGCGCTTTACACGTTTCGGCCATCACCTTTTGGGAGATTGCCTTTCTGGTGCAGAAAGGCCGACTTGCCATACCAGACATTCACGTCTGGCAGCGAGAATTGTTAAGTCAGGCAAACCTGCGCCTGATTCACCCGTCCGTTAGCGAGATGATTGACTCAACACAACTGCCACCACATCATAAAGACCCATTTGATCGCTTGTTAATTGCCCAGGCAAAGTACCATCATCTCATTCTCGTTACTCAGGATCAAATGATCCAGGCATACGACGTTCCCCAAATCTGGTTATAAATCGGGTCCGTAACGGTTACGGCCAAAGCCGCCACCCCAAAAACCTCCGTGTCCTCCGTGCCTCTGTGGTGAATGCTTCCGCCTACTCATATTTTAGGGCGGTGATGGGCGACAGCGTCGCCGCCCGTAGCGCCGGATAGAGGCCGGAAAGCAGCCCAATCACCGTGGCAAAAATCAGAGCAAAGAGCGGCAGCCAGGCGGGGGTGGACACAGCCACCGTCGGCGGTGGGCCGCCGGTTTGCGCCGCCTGCCCGGCCAGGTAAGCAATGGCAAACACATTCACCACCTGCCCCAGGCTCCAGCCCAACGCCACACCGCCCAATCCGCCCAAAAAACCAATGCCCGCCGATTCGCCCAAAAAGACGCTCAGTACGTGCCGATTGGTCGCGCCCACGGCCTTCATCAAACCGATTTCGCGGGTGCGCTCCAGAATCGCCATCGCCATCGTATTGGCGATGCCGATGGCCGCCACCAGCAGGGCAATGGCCCCCATGCCGCCAAAGACCAGTTGCAACACCACGTAAAAGCTGTTAATGCCCTGCACAAACGACTGCGGCGTCCACGCCTGGAAACCCATCGCGGTGATCTGGTCGGCCACTTCCAACACCTGGTCCAGGTTGGCGGCGCGCACGATGACGGTGTTGTAGCCAGTTTTGTTGCGGTCCAACCGCTGGCCGGTAAACCAGGCGTTCATCGCTTCCAATTCCTTCAGCGGTATGTAGATGGAGTAATCGGCTTCGTCGCGGGATTCGGCCAGCACGCCAGCCACGCGGGCGCGCACCGTTTTGCGGATTTCTGTGCCGTCCTCGCTGTACTTGATGAGCGTGAAGGTGATTTGTTGGTTCAGCAGGTCGGGCGGCGGCGGCGGTTCCTGGCCGGGCCGGGCGTGCGGGTCCCAGAAATTGTTCGGTATCTGGTAGCCAACGACCACTGTGCCGGGCAGCAGTTCGGTCGTGCCCTGGTCGGCGCGCAGACCTAATTCACTCAGGTCGGTTGTGCCTGCGCCTAAAAGCTGGCCGCCGCCTTCCAGCCGGTCTACGGTCATTTGCGCCCAACCTTGCAAGTAATCCTGGGGGATCACGGCCGTTACCCCCACCATCCCCCGAAACGCTTCGACGGCCGTATCATTCAGCGGCGCGTCAATGATGGGCATACCGGTCGTCGGATCAAATTCGGTGAAATTGGGCGATACGCTGATTTTGGTCAGGTCGCCGATGCCGCCCAACTGGCTGGCCGCGTTTTGCTGCAAGCCCGACCCCAACGACACCAACAGCACCACCGCCGCCGTGCCGATGATGACGCCAACGGCCGTTAGCGCCACCCGCCCCTTCCGCCGCGCCAGGTTCTCCACCACCAACGCCATCAAATCAAAAACCGACATAATCGCTTACTCACAAAAGACCTGACAGTTTAAACCCTCTCCCCTGCCCTCTCCCTTTGGGAGAGGGAGCCAGACTTCCCTTCCCTTTGGGAGAGGATTGAGGGGAGGGTAAGCTCTGCTATCCGTTACGGCCCAAAATTTCCCGGCCCGCCAAAGTCTGGCGGCACGCTCTCTACGGGCTGCTCCGGCACGGGCACGCCGCTGCTTAATCCCAACAGACCCAGGATAAAGCGCCAGATTTTCGCGCCCAGGGTTTCCGGTTCCGGCTCCGAGGCCGGTTCCTCAAAGCCTTCCGGCGGCATTTCTGGCTCCTCGAAGACCATCCCCTCCATCACCTCCACCGTCAAGGTGTGCGTAATGACTTGCGGCTGGTTAAAGTCGTCGGTGTAATCCACGCTCAGGTGTAAATCCAGCGGCCCTGGCTGGCTGGCAATCAGCAGTGCATCCAGCGGGAAAAAGCCGCCCGATTCCAGCGCGCCGATAAAAACGCTGTTGTTCATCAGCACGGCGTCATCGGCCGTGACCTTAAATGTGCCCAACACCGCCGCACTGCTGCCCACATTCACAATTTGCAGCGGCAAACTGGCCGCTTCACCGGCAAAAATGGTCGGTTCCGGGGCATAAAAGTTGAAGCTGACCGACGGCCGTTTATACACCAGCAGCGTAATCACCTGATCATCCACAAAGCTGCCATTCTGGTCGTCGCTGTAGACAAACGACACCTTCAGCGGGTAGGCCCCCGGCTTGGTGGTGGCGTTGACAATGAGCGATTGGCCTGTGTCCAACGATTGGCCGCGCAGCAAATCGCCCAGCGCGCGCACGTTGGACGTGCCCACCGGAGCAAATTCGGTAAAGCTGCCGCTGGCCCCGGCCAGCCCGCCGGCCTGCGGCGTGCCTTCGGGGTTGACGCTGCTGCTGCCCGTACCGCCGCCCACAACCATCGTTACGCGGCGGGCATCGGTGCTGCCCTGGTTTTGCACCGTCAGGGCCAATTCAAAGATCGTGCCCGGCTCTAGCTGCGGCACATTGATCGTGTAATCGGTGATGATAAGCTGCGGGCGCAGGCGCGGCGCGGCCGTGGCCGTCGGCGTCGCGGTCGGCGTGGGCGTGGCCGAAGCCGCCCCGCCTACCGCTCGTGGCACGATGGGAAACGTCAGGGCAAAGGTGTCGTTGTAAGCCGTGCCGTTGGCATCGGTGTAAGAAACTTTCACTTCCAACGTGCCAATCGCCTGCCCGGCCAGATCGGCGCTGGCGGCCAATGGCTGCCAGAAGCGTGACTTTTCGCCGGGCTGCAAGCCGCCGATGGCCCGCACGCCGCCGGTGTTGCGCGGCACAAAGCTGCCGCTGACAAAGGTGGCGACGATGTTGCTGGCCGGAATTTGCCCGGCGTTAGCTAACGTCATCTCAAAATCGAAGTTGGCGCCGGGGGTGATTTGCGCCGAGCTGGCGCCGTAGTTGTCTACGATGAGCAGCGGCCGGACAAAAGCGGTCGCCGCGGGGGTGTTGGTGGGCGCGGGGGTGTCGGTGGGACCGGGCAGCGCTGTGACGGTGAGGGCGTTGGGCAAGGAGGCCGCCTGCGCGTTTGGATTGACGACGGTGACGGTGTACGCGCGCGGCGGTGCGCCGGCTGGCAGCAGCGCCCTTAGCAGGTTGGCGCTGACGGTCGTGGTGGCGAGTGCGCCGTAGCCTTCCAGCACGACGACCGCGCCATTGGCAAAATTACTGCCGGTGACCACCAGTTCGGTATCGCTGGCATTGCTGACGCTGTTGGGCTGCACGGCCGTTGGCTGCGGCGCGGATGATGGCGGATTGGTCGTCGTGGCGGTGGGCGTGGGTGTATCGGCCTGGGCGTAAATTTGCGGCGCGGCGCAGATCGTCAGGGCCAGCAGCAAAATCAGCAGCAGGCCGGGAGCGTATTTGCGGAAAATGGTTGATTGGTTCATAGGCGTTTGCGTGCGTAGATTGGTCCAATCTTAAAGATTGGACCAATCTTGACAGGTTTAGACTCCGGTAACGGCCGTTTCATAATCGGCCTGGGTGACGATACGGCCGTCGAGCATATAGACGGTGTGGGTGGCGTATGCCTGCATCCGCGGATCATGGGTGACAACGAGTACGGTACGGCCGTGTTGGTGTAAATCGGCCAATAACTGCATGATGGCCTGGCCGCTGGCTGTGTCCAGGTTGCCTGTCGGTTCGTCGGCCAGGATAAGCTGCGGGTCGTTGACCAGGGCGCGGGCGACGGCCACGCGCTGCTGCTGCCCGCCGGACAATTCAGCCGGTTTGTGGGTCAGCCGGTCGCCCAGCCCTACCCGCTGGAGCAGGTCGCGGGCGATGGACTGACGGCGGCGGCGGCTGACGCCGCTGAAGCGCAGCGGGTAGGCCACATTTTCCAGCGCCGACAGGCTGGGGATCAGATTGAAGGATTGGAAAATGAAGCCAATGGTGCGGCGGCGATAAATCGCCAGGGCGTTTTCATCCATCGCTTCCAGTGATGCACCGCCGACATGAATCTGGCCGCTGGTGGGGCGGTCCAGGCCACCCAACAGGTAGAGCAGGGTGCTTTTGCCGGAACCAGACGGCCCCATCACCGCGTAAAAGGTGTTGACAGCCACGGTCAAATCCACGCTGTCCAGGGCGTGGACCTTTTGCCGTCCCATTTGGAAGGTCTTGCGCAGTTCGTGGGTGATGATTAAGGGAGACATGGGAAATTGGCTATTTAGAAAAATGGGCGTACCACTGTTAACCCGCTAAATTGAGCGGCGATGAGGGCCGGCAGGGCGCGCAGCAAGGTAAAGACCAGGATGGTGAACAGGACGACGCTCCACACTTTGGCACGGCTGATGGTTTCGGCGGCGCGTGCGCCAATCAACAGCAGAAAAATGTGCCAGAGCAGGTAAATATCCACCAGGGTGAGCAGCGCCGTCAGGTAAATGTTCAGGCTGCCATCGCCCGTCGGGGCGAAGCCGGCGAGGCCCAGGGAGGTGAGCGGCTGGCCGGTGAGCCACATGGCGGTGATGCGCACGCTGTCGCGGATGGCGAAGGGCAGCAAGGTCCAGGCGACGACGTTGAGCGCCTGACGGCTGCTGCCGCGCCCGCCCATTAATGTCAGGCCGAGGTGGATGACCCAACCCAGAATCAGCCAGCCGAGATAAACGCCGAGGATGGTGACGACCGAGGGCAGCAGATAGGTGAAGACGGGGCCGCTGGTGGCGGTCATGGCCTGCTGCAATTGGGCCTGCTGCTCCGGGGTGTAATATTCAAAGCCGGGCGGCGGTGCGCCGCTGTTGGCGGCGGCCAGGTTGGCGGCAGCCTTCACGGAACCGTTCACCAGAGTACGGACGAGGCTGGTGAGGACGAGGATGAGGATGGGGGTTTGCCAGACGGCCGTTTCCGTCCCGGCAATGCGGGCAAAAGCGCGGCGTGGTTGGAACAGGGTTGGCAGCAGCCAGTCGAAGCGCCAACGGCCGTTATCGTCTGATGAATCGGACAATACATCTTCCATAGAAAAGTATCCTCTTTTCTGTCATTCCTTCTTCACTATCAAGCGATCTAGCGCAGAAGGTTTACATTTTAACAAGGTTTACCTGCGTTTAACAGTCGGCGAGCAGGGGTTTCATCTACGAATGACCACTGATGTCAAGTTATACACAAAAGCCCGACCTTGTAACAAAGGTCGGGCTTTTGTGTCGGAGGAGGAAGGATGAGGAGCTTAGCCTGGTGATAGTTCGGCCGCTTCGGGGTGGATGATCGCAAATTCAATGCGTTGGATGGTCTCGATGGTTTTGTGTACCGGGCATTGTTCCGCCACACGGATTAAAGCCGCTTCCCGGCGCTTATCCACACAGCCATTGTCTGGCATGAAGACCTTCACCTGGATGTTGGTCAGGCGGGTTGGGTTGCCTTCTTTGTCAAAAGAGACATCCACACGCATGCCCGAAGCGTCCGAATCGTGGTTGGCGCAATATTCGGCAATGAGAGCCGCTACGCATGAGCCAATCGAGGCGATGAACAACTGCGGTGGTTGTGGACCACGATCCTGACCGCCCATCTCTTTGGGAACGTCAATCAACAATTTGTGGTTGCCTATTATTGTTTCAAACACCATATCGCCACGGTAGTGGGTTGTAATTGTTGCCATTGTTACTCCTTTTCAGGTTGATATTTAGATTTTGGATGCTGCATTGACTGTAACAGCTTGATGATACTTTATACCATTATGTAAATTTACACAGTGACGGAAGTCGGTTTCTTTTGTGACAAATGTCACAAAGGCAGTTTGAGCATTTGCCGGACACTCTGTACAATGGTGCGCATGATGGCCGAAACAAAAACGACCTTCTGGATTTTGGGCAATCAACTCCTGGCAAATCATCCCTTATTAGAGGGGGTGGACAAAACGGCCGTCACCATCCTCTTCATTGAAAGCGCGGCGCGGGTGCAAAAATTACCCTACCAGCGCAAAAAATTGGTCCTCTTGTTCAGCGCCATGCGCCATTACGCGCAAGAATTACAGGCGCAAGGATTCCAGGTAGATTATCGCGCTGCGCCCACTTTCCTGGCCGGCCTACGGGCGCATGTGGCCGCTTACCAGCCAGACGAGTTGCTCACGATGGCCGCCGCCGACTGGTCCGGCCGCGCTTTTCAGCAGGGTCTGGCGGCGCAGTTGGGGCTGCCTGTTACCATCACGCCCGACCGCCAATTTCTGGTGGCCCAATTTAACCCGTACCCGGATACGCCACCAGAAAAGCCGATCGTCATGGAATACTTTTACCGGGAGATGCGCCGCCACTTCAACGTTCTGATGGATGACCGTCAGCCGGTTAGCGGGCAGTGGAACTATGACAAAGAGAACCGCAAGCCGCTGCCCGCCGGTTTGCCACTGCCGGCCGTCCCTGTCTTTGCGCCAGATGCCATCACCCAGGCGGTGATGGCTGAAGCGGCTGCCCTACCCGGCATCGGCGCGCCCCATGGCTTTAGCCTGGCGGTGACACGGGCGCAGGCGCAGGCGGCCTGCGCCGATTTTTTTGCCCATCGCCTGGCCGATTTTGGCGCGTATGAAGACGCCATGACTGTGCGTCACGCGACCCTGTTCCACTCGCTGTTGTCGCCTTACCTGAACATTGGTCTGTTGGAACCATTGGAACTTATCCGGGCGGCGGAGCAAGCCTACCACGACGGCCGTGCCCCGCTGAATTCCGTTGAGGGGTTTGTGCGCCAGATTTTGGGCTGGCGTGAGTACATCTACTGGCAATATTGGCGGCAGGGGCCGGCGCTGTTGGCGCTGAATGAGTGGGGAGCAGAACGGCCGCTGCCCCCCTTCTTTTGGAGCGGCGCGACAGAGATGAACTGCCTACGCCACGTTATCCACCGGGCGCTGGAGGATGGCTACACCCACCATATCGAGCGGTTGATGGTGGTCGGCAATTTTGCCATGCTGGCCGGTTTAAAACCGACGGCCGTCAATGACTGGTTCCTCGCCTGCTACCTGGACGCCTATGAATGGGTGATGGCCCCCAACGTCCTGGGCATGGCCCTCAACGCGGATGGCGGCCGCACGGCCACCAAGCCCTACATCGCCAGCGCCAACTACATCCACAAAATGAGCAATTACTGCGCCGGCTGCCGCTTCAGCCATAAGCAGCGCCACGGCGACGACGCCTGCCCCTTCAACTTTCTCTACTGGAATTTTCTCATTAGACACGAGGCAAAACTGCGGGCTAATTCGCGCCTGGGGCAAAACGTGTTAGGGCTGCGCCACCTGGATGAAGCGGAACGCACGGCCGTGACCCGTCGGGCGCAGCAGTTTTTCGCCGCGTTTGACAGTGAGGCGGTTGGATGATTTGTTAGCCAACTCAACCACGTAACCTTTTTCGGGGCGATTCGTCTAAAATAAACACCATGAATAACCAATGGAGCGATACTGAATTGTTAGCGGCGCTGCGGTGTCGGGAAGAAGCAGCGTTTGTCTACCTGTTTGAAACCTACTCCGACCGGCTGTTTCGCTTGGCCGCCGGTTTGTTGGAGGATGAAGAAGAGGCAGAAGGGGTCGTGCAAGAGACGTTTTTACGTCTGTTTGAGCGCCTGGAGCAGTTTGAGGGGCGGTCCAGCCTGAGTACATGGCTGTACCGCGTGGCCTATAACAAATCTATAGACATGCTGCGCCGCCGTCGCGTTACCCTCTCATTAGACGGGACGATGGATGATGAGGCCATGGTAGCCCCGGCCATCTTGGCGGACTGGAGTGAAGCGCCGGAAAAACTGGTTTCGCAGGCAGAGATGACGGCCGAATTGGACCGGGCGATGGCGGCGCTGCCGGATATATACCGGGTGGTGTTTTTATTGCGGGAAATGGAAGGGCTGACGACGGAGGAAACGGCCGTGATCACCCATCTGTCCATCAGCGCTGTGAAAGTACGCCTGCACCGCGCCCGTCTCTTTTTGCGTGAACGCCTGGCCGAATCATATGCGGCCCTGGCCTGAGGTACGAAGACAATGACTTGTGATGAATTAATCAGCTACCTGTCTGACTATATTGACCAAAATTTGGATGAAGAATTAACGGCCGCCGCCCAGGAGCATCTGGCTACCTGCCAAAACTGCCGCGTCGTGCTGGATACCACCCGGCAAACCATCATCTTGTTCAAGAAACAGTGCCAACGCACCATTCCGATGGGGCGGCGGCAGCAGTTATTCAATACCTTGCAGGCTGCCTTTTTGCAAAGTGAGCCGGGTGAAGGGTGATCGCCGGGCAGTGACACCTAGACGCAAAATTGATTTTGCCAGTTTTGTAACCAATCGAATCCGCCTGCGTCTAAAAGGGTGTATGCAGGTAAGACAAAATGGATGACACAAAAAAAACTTTGTTGAAATTGCTGCTGGTTTGCGTATTGTGTGTTGGTCTGGTGTCTGGCCTGGTTGTCTTAATTCAATCGTTTAATTAGTTTATGACTGGAGGTTTGTGATGCCGAAAAATATGGGAACTGTGGATCGTGTTGTGCGGGCTGTGTTTGCCGTGGTTGTGGCTGTGTTGTATTTCGCCAACATGATACCGGGGACGGTGGCGATTATTTTGGGTGTGTTGGCGCTGGTTTTCCTGGCGACCAGCGTTGTGGGCACTTGCCCGCTGTATATCCCTCTGAAACTCTCGACGAACAAAAAATAACGGCCGTTACCCCCAACGGCTCGCCTAAAAAACAGGCCGGCAATCGCCGGCCTGTTTTTTTGAAATAGGGTATAGGGTACAGCTTATACTGCGCTGGCAGCCGTAATCAGTATTCAGTCACCAGTTTTCAGTGACCAGTTTCAGTTGGCGCTACTCTGGAAAACGCGCACCGAATACTGAACACTGACTTCTGGATACTGCTACGAGCCTCCAGCCAGGATCGCATCGATCATAGACTGGAATTGGGCGAAGGGCAGCGCCCCGCGCACTTCTTCGCCATTGATAAAAAAGGTGGGGGTTGAACTGACGTTGCGGCTTTGGGCAATTTCCCGGTCGGCCTGCACCAGATCGCTGTATTTACCGGAGTCCAGACAGGCGTTAAATACGGCCGTATCCAGACCCAGGTTAACCGCAAAGGTTTTCAGGCTGCGGTCGTTAAACGCGCTCTGGTTTTCCCCTTTTTGGTTTAGGAACAGCATATCGTGGTAACGCCAGAAAGCGCCTTGCTCGTTGGCGCATTCGGTCGCCTCGGCGGCCCGAACAGATTCTGGTCCGAGGAAGGCATAGTGGTTATAGACAAAACGTACCTGGCCCGTATCGCCATACATTTGCCGAATTTGCTCACCCGCGCCCAGGGCAAACTGACCGCAGTAAGGGCATTGAAAATCGGAAAACTCCTCAATTACCACGACGGCATCTTCTGGCCCCCAGGCACGGCCGTCGGCATTGGCCGGCTCGTCGGCGACTTCCGGGACGACAATGCCCCGCGCCGCGATGGTGGTGGTGATTTGACGTGTCCAAAACATAAGACCGGCGATGATAACAACACCGGCGACGGTGAGGGCAATGGTTAACGAACGCCGCCGCTTTTGTTGCGATTGGTGCTGCACGCGGCGGGCGCGACGAGATTGACTCGGTTTTGGGGTCATGATTTTTCCTCCATAAAAGTTTAGGTTGCTGCTCAGGATGTGCTTCGGCCAGGACTTATAGGGAGCGAGGTGGAGGAACGAGAGGGCTGGTGACGGCCGTTTGTGGCAGATGAACCGACAAAAACCAGGACGATATCATAAAGGGAGCGGCGACCCAACCTTCGGCTGTCGGCGGCCAGATGGCCGGACAGGGACAGGAGTGGGGAGCGCCGCTGGTGTTGGCTTCGACCAGGCGTACAGAATCGTGGCAGGGGATAGCGTTGGGGGCGGGCGGGGAAACGGCCGTTTCCCCGCCCGCCTTATCACAAGCGGGATTATTGACCAGGATAATCGGCCGACCCGCCAAAATAAGTATGACTACCAACGTGATCCATCGCCACATAATCTTTTGATTATAGCGGCGCTGTCTCAAATTCTCCATGTTCAGGCTTTTCATCTCACGCACTCTTAACCCAAAAGAGCGGTGAGGCCCATCGGCGCTCCATCCATCGTCCCCCTATTTACTCATAGACAACCCCCCGGTTCCTACTCTATAATAGCTTTATATTGTGAAACACATTTTCAAAGATGGCCCTTAACTAACCGGGGACGGTTAGCGGTCTGAGCAAAGCCTGATTCCAGCATTGGATCAGGCTTTTTTGGTAAAAGGGCATGTTTGAAGAAGTGGGTTAGTGGGCGAGTTGGCTGGCAAACCAACCAACTAGTAGCCGTAAACCGAAGCCGTATGCCGTTTTCCGTTGGCATTTGCAGAGGCGCCGCCCTATGGAATACGGCATACGGAATACGGGATACGGATTACCGAACACCTGTACCAGCTAACCTGCACCAAGTCATTTAAGGAGTATTTCCCATGGACAGCGATACCTTTATCGAATTAGAAGAAACCTACAGCGCCCACAACTACCATCCTTTGGATGTGGTGATTGAACGGGGTGAAGGGGTGTGGGTGTATGATGTAGACGGCCATAAATACCTGGACTGCCTCAGCGCCTATTCGGCCGTCAACCAGGGACACTGCCACCCCAAAATCCGGCAGGCAGCCATCGAGCAGATGGGGCGGGTCACGCTCACCTCGCGCGCCTTTCGTAATGACCAGATGGGGCCATTCTTGCAAGAATTGTGCCAGCTTAGCGGCTATGAAATGGCGCTGCCGATGAATTCTGGGGCGGAAGCAGTGGAGACGGCCGTCAAAGCGGCGCGCAAATGGGGGTATGAAGTCAAAGGCGTGCCGGATGGTCTGGCCGAAATCATCGTCTGCCAGGGGAATTTTCACGGCCGTACCATCACCACCGTTGGTTTCTCCAGCGAGGCAGGCTACAAACGCCATTTTGGTCCCTTCACGCCCGGCTTTGTGACAGTTCCCTACGGCGACGCGGCTGCCCTGGAAGGGGCCATCACGCCCCATACCGTCGGTTTCCTGGTGGAGCCGATTCAGGGCGAGGGGGGCGTGGTGATGCCGCCGGAAGGCTACCTGGCCGAAGCAGCCAACATCTGCGCCCGCCACAACGTTTTGCTGATTGCCGACGAGATTCAGACCGGCCTGGGGCGTACCGGCCGATTGTTTGCCAGCCAGCACGAAGAGGTGCGCCCGGACATCACCATCCTGGGTAAGGCGTTGAGCGGCGGTTTTTACCCGGTGTCGGCCGTGTTAACCGACCGGGACGTGTTGGGCCTGTTCCAACCGGGCGACCACGGCAGCACGTTTGGCGGCAATCCGCTGGCTTCGGCCATCGGGCGGGCGGCGCTGCGGGTCATCGTCGAAGAAAATTTAGTGGAACGGTCACGCGAGTTGGGCGCTTATTTTAAGGGGCGGTTGGCGCGTATTGAGAGCGACATCATTCAGGAAGTGCGCGGCAAGGGGCTGTTTATTGGCGTAGAGCTAAAAGTGGCGGCACGGCCGTTTGCCGAAGCGCTGCGTGATCGGGGGATTCTGTGTAAGGAGACTCACCGGACTGTGCTGCGCTTTGCCCCACCGCTGGTCATCGGCAAAGAGGAAATTGATTGGGCGATGAACCACATTGAGGCGGTGCTGATGACCGAAAAGGTGGCGGCGTAGGGATTTTGGATTTGGGATTTCGGATTGAAGATGAAAGGTTGGGCAAGGCCAATCCCTCATTAGCTTTCAATCTTCGGGCTTTTCCCCAGGAAGAACTGCACGGCCGTTTGCCCATCCGCTTTCTCTAGCTCCAGCAACAACATTTCAAGTTCCACCTGGGTGTGTTTGGTGGCGGCGGCCAGGGCATAGGCGAACAACGGGCCGCGCCCCGGATGGTCCAGGTGCATGGCATCGTGAATGTCTGGCGGAAAGTAGAGCCGCTGCGCCAGCGGGCCAAGCAGGGGCACGCGATACAGCAAAAAAAGGGGGATAGCCGCCCGGCCAGACAACAGAGCGGGCACGGTCGTTGTGTCCGGGCAGATGGGCGTGTCTTCCGGGCGACAGTGGGCCGGACCGCCTTGCGTTTCTACCCAACGGGCTACCCAATTGGCATGGGCGTAAAAATCCTGACGGCCGTGCAGCAGCCGCCCAAACGACTGTAGGGCCGCCGTCCGATCTTGTTGCCTGGTGATGGCGGTGACGGCCGTTTGCCGCTGCTGGTGAATATACGCCTCGCTGTCGGCAAACCGGCTGTCGTCGAAGTGGTAAACCGGGCGCAGCAGCCCTACCAGGCTGTCCTGCCCCAGATTGGCCTGGATGATGATCTGTAAATCGGCCGGCGAAAAATAGGCGGCCAATACGTCCTGAATCATCTGGCGGTGGTACTCAGCTTCCATGCATCCATTATCCTGAAATCAGCCAGACCCGCCAAAAAAGCCCTATCCGTGCTACAATCACTCTTCAAAACTGGGGCCGCGCCGCTTCCCCCTTCACAATTCACAATTCTGGAGCCTTATGTCTAAACTTATCAAACTACTCGTCCTTTTTGCGATTATCGGTCTGGCAACTTTTTTGGTTTTGCGGCGCTGGCTGGTGGAACAGGCCAGCCCACTGCCGGATAATTTGGGGGTGGTAGACGGCCGTCTCGCCCCCTGCCCCGACAGCCCCAACTGTGTCTCTACCTTTGCCACCGACACAGAGCATGGCATTGCACCGCTGGCGTATGATGGGAATACGGCCGTTGCCCAGGCGGCTATCCTCGCCATTCTGCAAGCCCAACCCAGTTACACCCTCATCAACAACGACCCGGCCTACATCCACGCCACAGCGCGTTCCGCTTTCTGGGGTTTCATTGATGACGTAGAGTTTTATTTTGATGAAGCGGCCGGCCTCATCCACTTTCGCTCCGCATCCCGCCTCGGCTATGGCGATGGCGGCGTCAACCGCCGCCGAATGGAAGAAATTCGGAAATTGTACGAAAATAGATAATCGAACTCGACGGATAAAGAACCAGGCTTGAATGATTTACACGTTCGGATTGGACCAATCTCAGAAGATTGGTCCAATCTTCCACTTGTTATTTAATTTTCATTCCTTAAGGAAAATTTAATGGCTACAAACACCCCGCAAACTTATAAGAATTTGGTGCTGTATGAGATTTACGTGCGCAATCACGGCCGTTCCGGAACATTCGCCGACGTCACCGCCGATTTGCCGCGCATCCGCAGCCTGGGCGTGGACGTGGTCTGGTTTATGCCCATCCACCCCATCGGCCAGCTGCACAAAAAAGGGTCGTTGGGCTGCCCTTATTCCATCAGCGATTATCGCGCAGTCAACCCCGAATACGGCTCAAAGGAAGAATTTCGCCTGCTGTGCCAATACGCCCACGCCCTGGGCCTAAAAGTGATGATTGACGTGGTCTACAACCACACCGCCCACGACTCGGTGCTGATCGGCCAACACCCCGAATGGTTCCACCAGGACGAACACGGCCGTCCCTTCACCACCGTGCCCGAATGGAGCGACGTGATAGACCTGCACTACGCCGATCCCGCCCTGTGGGATTACCTGATCGAATCACTCAAAGGTTGGGTGGAACTGGGTGTGGATGGCTTTCGCTGCGACGTGGCCTCGATTGTGCCGCTGGAATTCTGGCGGCGCGCCCGGCAAGAAGTGGCTGCCGTTAAGCCTGGCGTCATCTGGCTGGCCGAATCGGTGCATACCAGCTTTGTCATAGACCGGCGGCGGCACGGGCTGGTCGCCCAATCTGATGGCGAAATCCATCAGGCGTTCGACCTGAGCTACGATTATGACATCTGGCCGACGTGGGTAACGGCCGTTACCGACCCCACGGCCGTGCCCACTTACATCTCCCTGCTGCAATTTCAGGCTGGCATCTACCCGGCCCACACCATCAAAATGCGCTGCGTCGAAAACCACGACCAGCCGCGCATCATGCGGCAGGCCGCCAGCCGGGCGCAAGCTCTGGCTTGGACCGCCTTCCAGGCGTTTAACGAAGGTGCGTTCCTCATCTACGCCGGGCAAGAATCAGAAAACGAACACACCCCCAGCCTGTTCGACGTGGATAAAGTGATCTGGCGCGATTACGCCTTGCAAGGTTTTCTGACCCGCCTGTGCCAACTTAAAAAAGACCCGGCGCAGGCAAATGGGCAGTTTGCGGTGATTACCGCCGTGCCGGCCATCAGCGCCCTCTGGCAAAGCGAAAACGAAGGGTTGTATGGCGTCTTCAACGTCAGCGGCGCAGACGAAGTAATGCCCACCCCGCTGCCCGACGGCCGTTACACCGATTTGCTCAGCGACCGGCCAGTAGAAGTGCGCGATGGTCAGATGAGTGTACCGGAAACGGCCGTCATCCTGCGTTATCACGGCCGTCTGGCCCTGGCCGCCCACCGCCAACCGTCACAATTTTTGTAATACGGCCGTGCGCCGTAAACCGTATTCCGTATTCAGTGTTCCGTTTACGGTTTACGGCTTACGGCTTACGGCCTACGGCCCCCTTTCTTAACGTTTTCTCAACGAACAGACCACAACTCCTATCCGTCCATCCCCCTGGTTTGTCAACCCGCTTGCCCTTGTGCTAGAATCAACCAAGTTGATACATTTGGCAACAGGCGGCTAATAGGCCGCTTTTTTGTATAATGCCAACATCGTATCTGCTGCGTGAAGAGGAAAATACAGCGCAATAATAAAGGAAGGGTGGTTAGACCAAACAGGTTTCCAAATAAACCTGTTTGGTCTAACCACCCTCTAACCGATTTTTTTGGAGGTATGCAACTATGGGAGAAGGAATCCCCCCTACTGAAGACACCATGATTCAATCACCACAGGAGGAGCCAACCCTGGGCGAAATACAACGCGCCGATGGGAACAGCTCTAAGAAATCATCCGGGCTGCTCATAGCCGGCGCGGTTGTTTTTGTACTCCTGGTGGTTATTGGTTTGTTTTTGCCCCCCATTTCCCTGGGACAGCGATTGAGCGGCGGTAACAACGAAACGGCCGTCGCCGCCACCAGCCCTGCGGAAACTGCCCAACCGACCAGCCCGGTTATCCCCGGCGAAATTACCCTGACCGTCGCCGACAATGCCAATGTCAACGTCAGCGGCACGACCCTGGCCGATTTCGTGGCCGCCAATGCCAGCGCCGCCATGCCCGGAGAAGCCTCCGTGCAGGGCAACGTCTACGTCTTACAATACGAAGGTGACGCGCCACAGGGCCAGGTCTCGCTCACCATCCCCCCCGGCGTATCGGCTGCGGAAGCCCTGGACCTGTTGGGTTGGGACGGCCGTCAATGGAAATTCATCCCCAGCGAAGTAGACGCGGTTAGCCAACAGATCGTCTCCGTCGCCGATAAACTACCCCAGGCCTACGCCCTGGTTGCCTTTGCTGCTCCGGCGTCGCCAGACCTGGCCGTCTCCGTGCTGCCAGAACAAACCCTGCCGGTAGAGATGCTGCCCATCGTCACTCAGGTGATATTGGGCAAACTGAGTTTGGCCGATGGCGGCGTGCTGGATGGCGCTGCCGCCACTATGCCCACGGGCGCTTACGAGCAGTACGTCAACGCCAGCAACACCGGCGCCATCATCAACCCGGCGGCGTTAACGGCCGTACTCTCCGACGCCACCACCCAAATGAACCACATCAACGCCCTGGTCGCCGCCGCACAGGCGGGTGGCTTCGCCGGCGTCGCCTTGGATTACCAGGAAGTTGGCGACAACAACCGCGACGCCTTCACCCAATTTGTCGCCGCCCTGGCCGATGCCCTACACCAACGCGGCCTCAAACTAGCCATCACCCTGGCTGCGCCACAAAACGTAGGCACTCGCTGGGAAACCGGCGGCCAGGATTGGGCCGCCCTCGGCCAACTGGCCGATAAAATCAACCTCCTGATGCCCCTGGACCCGGCCGCCTACGGTGATGGTGGCGCGGCCGAGCAAATTTTAACCTGGGCCGTGCGCCAGATTGACCGCCACAAGTTGAACATGTTGATCAGCGCCAGCGCCATCAACCGACTGGGTGATTCATTTGTGGAACTACCCAACGACGCTGCCCTGAGTAATTTTGGCGAGCTGTCCTTTATGCAGGGCGGCGCAGAGGTGGAACCGGGAACGGCCGTTGAAGTCGCCCTCTCCGGCACCGCCAGCCCCCTGGAATGGGACGGCGCCAGCCTGACCTACAAATACAGCTACGAAGACAACGGCCAGACCCACAACGTCTGGCTGGCGAACGCCGCCTCGCTGGCCCATCGCCTGAATCTGGCGAAAAAGTTCAACCTGGGTGGTGCGGCCGTGCGCGGCTTAGGTGGAGTGGCCGATGGGCCAGGCTATGCGGCCGCCTTGAACAGCTTTGTCAGCGGCGGTGAAGCGCCGGCCCCGGCCAGCGCGGCCATCGTCTGGACTGTGCGCGACGAAAATGGCAGCGTCATCGCCAGCGGCAGCGGCGAAGACCTGACCTTTGCCTGGGACGGCAGCGAAGCGCCCGGCGTTTACACCATTAACGCCGAATTTGCCCTGGGCGACAACGTCGCCAGCCTGGATGAAGTGAGTGTAGCCGTGGCCGCCCCCGTCGAAGAAACCGTCGTCGAAGAAGCACCGCCGGCCGAAGAAACCACCACAACCACCCCGGTGAACGTCGGTGACGCCGATGCGGTCGTGAAAGCGCCATCCAACGTGCGTCTGGGGCCGGGCGTCAATTATGGCCTCATTGCCAACGGGCTGAATGCCGGTGTACAGGTTAAGCTCATCGGCCGTAACGCCGATTCAAGCTGGCTGAACATTACCATGCCCAGCGGCGAAGATGGCTGGATATTTGCCACCCTGGTTACAGTGAATCCTAATGTCAATGTCGCCAGCCTGCCTGTGGTGGAGGTAGCCGCCCCGGTTGCCAGCGCCCCAACCAACCCAACCAACCCAACCAGCCCGGGCACAACCGCCCCACCGCCTGTTTCTGCACCGCCGGTGGCAGTGGGCAACTTTGAATTAGGTGGGCAAACACATGGCTTTGGCAATCCGCAGCTCATGTCTTCAGCCGGGATGAATTGGGTGAAATTCCAACAAAAATGGGGTCCTGGCGCCAATCCCGGCGACCTGGCCGGCCGCATCAGCAACGCCCATGCCAGTGGCTTCAAAGTGCTGCTGAGCATCCCCGGCAGCCCCTATCCCACCAGCATTGATTTCGCCAGCTACACCGAATATCTGCGCGGTGTGGCGGCGCTTGGCCCGGACGCCATCGAAGTCTGGAACGAAATGAACATTGACTTTGAATGGCCGGTCGGGCAGATTGACCCCGTCAACTATGTCAACAACATGCTTGCTCCGGCCTACAACGCCATCAAAAGCGCCAACCCCAATGTGATGGTCATCAGCGGCGCGCCGGCGCCCACCGGCTTCGACAACGGGACCAACGCCTGGTCGGACAGCCGCTACATGGCCGGCATGGCCGCCGCTGGCGCGGCGCGTTACCTGGACTGCGTCGGCGCACACTTCAACGCCGGGGCGACCTCGCCCAGCGCTGTCACCGGCCATCCGGCCGGCAGTGACCATTACAGTTGGTATCTCATGCCGACCTTGAACATCTACGCGCAGCTTGGCAAGCCAGTTTGCTTCACAGAATTGGGCTACTTGTCTGGCGAAGATTACGGCGGTGTGCCGGCGCGCTTCTCCTGGGCAGCCGGAACCACCGTGTCTCAGCACGCGCAATGGTTGGCCGAGGCGGTAAGTTTGTCGGCCAACAGCGGCAAAGTGCGTATGGTCATCATCTTCAACGTGGACTTTAACCAGTGGGGCGACGACCCGCAAGCGGGTTATGCCATGATTCGGAAAGATGGCAGCTGCCCGGCCTGTGGCACGTTGGCGCAGGTGATGGGACGGTAATGAGCAGTGTTCAGTAACCAGTATTCAGTAGTCAGGGTTCAATCTTCGGTCAGCATGTAAGTTTACTGAACACTGTGTACTGAACGCTGAATACTGAACACAGGGCGCATTTTGGTGAGGTACTGCCGGAATGCGCCCTTTAGTTTGGAGAGGAGAATATGAAGCGATTAATGGTTGGTTTGTTGGTTAGTTTGATGATTGGTCTGTTGGTGGCCTGTGATGGCGGCGCCGCAGAGCCGGTGGTAACTGTGCCGGAGGTTGCGCCGCAGGAAGTGGCGCCAACGGCGATTGTGCCGCTGGAGCAGCCGACGCTGCCACCGCCGGTAATTACCGGTGGTGAAGGGGGAAGTGGGGAAACGGCCGTATCCGAACCCGCCCCCGTCGAAGAACCCGTTGTTCTCGGCCCAACCGTCCCCTGGCCGGCCGACCGCTTTGGCTACGGCATTCAGGTACATGGCAACGCCAGCGTGGGCAACGCCGCCGATACCATGCACGCGGTGCGCAGCCAGCTTGGCCTGGATTGGGTAAAGATGCAGCTCAAATGGCCGGTCATCCACCCCAGCCCTGGCGCCGACCAATGGTTTTTCTATGACAGCGTCATCGAGGAGGCCAACAGAAATGGCCTGAACCTGATGGTCAGCATCGTTGGCGCGCCGGAATGGACCCGCGCCCTGGGTGGCGAAAATGGTCCGCCGGACGATTACAGCCAATACACCACCTTCCTGACTGAACTGCTGACGCGACACCCCGGCCAGATTCAGGCCATCGAAGTGTGGAACGAGCAAAACCTGGACCGCGAATGGACGACGACCAACGGCATCAGCCCGGAGGATTACGTGGTATTTTTGCGCCAGGCGTATGAGACTATCAAAGCGCAAGACCCTGGTATCATCGTCATCAGCGGCGCGTTGTCGCCGACGGGGCCAGGCGACTGGGTGCGTTGGGCCGACGATTTTGAATACATGGACCGGGCGCTGGCCGCTGGAATGCTGAATTATGCTGACTGTGTGGGCGCGCACCACAACGGCTACAACATCCCGCCCGATGCGGCCTATGACCAGACAGGCTCGCTGGCGAAAGCGCAAACGGCCGTTTTCCGCGGCCCCTTCGACAATCCCCATCATTCCTGGAGCCTCAGAACCACCCTGGACACCTATGCGCAAAAAGTGCAAGCCGTAGACCCCAACATGAAGCTGTGCGTCACCGAATTTGGTTGGGCCAGCAGTGAAGGCTACGACGTGTATCCGGTCGGCTTTGAATTTGCTCAAGACAACTCCCTGCAAGAACAGGCTGACTACATCGTCCAGGCTTTCCAGCAAATGAACGACTCCAACGCCGTCTGGCTGGCCTTTTTGTTCAACTTTGACTTTGGCAACAAGGGCAGCGGCCCCGGTGACGACCCGGTTCCTTACAGCATTGTAGACGCCAACGGCGCGCCACGGCCGTCTTATTCAGCCGTATCGGCGATGGAGAAGAAGCCGTAAGCAGTGGTCAGTAATCAGTAGGTGTAACTGAACACTGGACACTGACGACTCAAACACCAAATGCACAAGTTCCTACTTCTGATAGCCGGATTATGGTTGGTGGGCTGCGGCACGGCCGTTATCCCTGCCGCGCCGACCGCCATGCCCACCTCAGCGCCAGCGCCCACCCCAGCGCCAGCGCCTACCCCGCTGCCTACCGCCCTCATGAGCGACGAACCGGTCACACCGTTGTTTGGCTCCCCGGCATACGGCATCCACATCGCTCAATGGTGGCAGCTAGACGCCCTGGACCGCGACCTCAAACTGGCCCAAGAAATGGGCTTCGGTTGGATCAAGCAAGCCTTTTCCTGGCGCGACATCGAAGGCTACGGCAAAGGACAGTACGACTGGTTCCGCCCCGATGTGATCGTTGAATCGGCCGAAAGCGCCGGTTTGCAGCTTGTCGTGCGCATAGACCACCAACCTTTGTGGTCGGTACGCTCGCTGCCCGACGAAAAAATCACCCCCAACCAACCGCCGGTGGACTACCAAGATTTCGCTGACTTTTGCGGCGTGCTGGCCGCCCGTTACCAGGGGCGCATCGCCGCCTACCAAGTATGGAACGAGCCAAACCTGAGCCGTGAATGGGGTGGCGAATCGCCTGACCCAGCCGCCTACACCGAGCTGCTTCGGGTCTGCTATGAAGCCATCAAAGCCGCCGACCCCCAGGCCATCGTCATTTCGGCCGGGCTGGCGCCCACCGGCACGCAGCCGCCGGACGCCATGCCCGACACCGACTTCTTGCAAGGCATGTACGACGCCGGCGCCGCCAGCTACTTCGATGCACTGGGTGTCCATGCCCCTGGCTACAAAGCGCCGCCAGAACTATCGGCCGATGAGGTAGCAGCCAGCTACGACTATGGGCAGGGACGCTGGTTTGCCTTTCGGCGGGTGGAAGATATGCGCGCCATCATGGTTGCCAATGGCGATGGAGCCAAACAGGTGGCTATCATGGAGATGGGCTGGATACTAAACCAGGAGATGCACCCCAGCTATACCTGGCACGGCGTCACAGAAGCCGAGCAGGCGGATTACCTGGTGCGAGCTTACCAATATGCCCAGGAGAACTGGCAGCCCTGGATTGGCCTGATGACCACCATCTACATGGCCGACGCCAACTGGACGCCGGAAGAAAATGAACAGTGGTGGTGGGCCATTGTATTACCGGACGGCACGCCGCGCCTGGCTTATGCCGCGCTGAGCGCGATGCCGAAGTGAGTAGTGTTCAGAAGCCAGTGTTCAGCGCATCACTGAGTACTGAACACTGGACATTCCCACAAGGTTCTTATGCTCTGGTTACTAGCCATTTCCTATTGGATTCATTTGTTGGCGACGGTGGTGTGGTTGGGGGGATTGGCGTTGATGGCGTTGGTGGGCTGGCCGGCTTTGCGCCAGGGTACACTGGCGGATAACCAATGGTTTGCGCTGCAAAAGCGCTTTCTGCCCTGGGCCAATGGCAGCCTGCTGCTGCTGCTGATTACTGGCTTTGTGCAGATGACCAATGATCCCAATTATAACGGCTTCTTGGCGATAGATGGGGTGTGGGCCTGGGCGATGTTGCTGAAACATATCGCCTTTGTGGGCATGGGCTTGTTGACGGCTTATGTGCAGTTTTCGCTGTATCCGGCCATGTCCCGGTTGTCGTTGGTAGCCGACAGCCGACCGCAGCTTGCCGCCGCCGAACAGGAGAAATTGAGGCGCAAAGAGATTCAGTTTTTACGGCTGAATCTGGGGTGTGCAGCGCTGATTTTGCTGTTTACGGCCGTGGCAACGGCCGTCTAGTGGTATTCAGCAACCAGTGTTCAGTAACCAGTATTAGTATTCAGTAACCAGTGTTCAGTCGGCGTAACCTATGTCAGATTCCCACTGAACACCGAACACTGAACACTGTAACCGTGTAAGCATGCCTGTAAGCCATGCCTGCCAAGATTCAGGTAGTAAACATTGTGGCGCATTTGCAATTCTGGAGAAATCAGGGTGCAGGTATCCTTTTTAGACGACGAATTACCTTCCGCGCTGCCCAGGCGCGATTCCCAAACCGGCGATTACAATTTAGCCCAAGCCAGGCAGGCGGCGCCGCGACAACCGGCGCACTGGCTCAAGACGCTGCTTGATTACAGCATCACGCTGCCGGGACTACTGTTTATTTTGCCCTTGCTGCTGCTGTTGGCCGCGCTGATCAAGCTGGATTCGCCCGGCCCGGTAATCCATCGGCGGCTAATGATGGGGCAGCACGGCCGTCCCTTTTATGCCTTCAAATTCCGCACCATGGTCGTCAACGGCGACGCCATCCTCGCCCAGAATCCTCACCTGCAAGCTGAACTGGCGCAAAATTTTAAGCTCAAAAACGACCCCCGCGTCACACGCATCGGCCATTTGCTGCGTAAATACAGCCTGGATGAGCTGCCGCAGCTTTTGAATGTGCTGGCCGGGCAGATGTCGCTGATTGGGCCGCGGTTTGTCACGCCACAAGAAATTGCCAAATACGGGCCGCATGGCGACACTTTGCTGACGGTGCTGCCAGGTCTGACAGGGTTATGGCAGGTAAGCGGCCGTTCCGACACTTCCTACGACGAACGCATTCGCCTGGACATGCTCTACATTCACCACTGGTCGCTGGCCCTGGACCTGAGGATTTTGCTGCGCACGCCGTTGGTGGTGCTACAGGGCAAAGGGGCGTACTAGCGATCAACGGTTAACATCTGCCCGTTAATTTGGTACACTGGACCAGATGATACGGATTGATGGCAGCCAGGGGGAAGGGGGCGGGCAAGTTTTGCGGACTTGCCTTAGTTTGTCGGCGCTGACGGGACGGCCGTTTCACCTGCGCCATATTCGCGCCAATCGCCGCAAGCCCGGCTTGCGCCCGCAGCATCTAACGGCCGTGCGCGCCGCCGCCGCGATCTGCCAGGCCCACGTCAGCGGTGATCACCTCAATGCCTCAACCCTCGAATTTCATCCCCAGGTCCCCCCGACGGCTGGCGCATACACCTTCGACGTGACCCAGGCGGCTCAGGGCGGCTCCGCCGGGGCGGTGACACTGATTTTTCAGGCGGTGTTGTGGCCGCTGCTGTTTGCCGCCGCACCAACCCAACTCACCCTGCGCGGCGGGACCCACGTACCGTTTAGCCCGCCATTCCATTACCTGACCGAGGTATTTGGCCCGGCAGTGGCCCGGCTGGGCGCAGCTTTCAGCGCCAACCTGACGGCCTGGGGCTGGTATCCCATGGGCGGCGGCGAGATGATCGCCATCATCCAGCCCATCCACCAATTAACCACCGCCGACCTGAGCCGGACGGCCGTTGCCCATGCCCGCGTTAGAGGGCTGGCGGCTGTGACCAACCTGCCAGCCGACATTCCGCAGCGGATGGCGCGCCGGGCAGATAATCTGCTGCGCCAGGCGAAGCTGCTTGGGCAGGTAACGGCCGTGCGCGAACGTGGTCTGGGGCCAGGCGCGGGCATCTTCCTATGGCTGCCGCAGGCCGGGTTCAGCAGCCTGGGGCGCAAAGGGCTGCCGGCGGACAAAGTGGCGGAAACGGCCGTTGCCGAATGCCGCGCTTTTATGGACAATGGGGCCGACGTGGACAAACGATTGGCAGACCAACTGCTGCTACCCCTGGCCCTGGCCCACGGGCGTTCCCACTTTACGACCGACCAAATTACCCAACATACCCTGACCAACGTCGCCCTGCTGCGCGACTGGTTAAATGTCTCTATAACCATCGTCGGCGAGCTGAACCAGCCCGGCGCGATCACCATAGAGGGTATTGGTTATATGAGTAGCCGTAATCCGTAAACCGTATTCCGTAGGGTGGCACCTTTGGCAGAGGCTAATAGAAAACGGCTTACGGCTGTGAGGGATATTCATCCTGGCGTTGCGGAGATCACGGAGGAATAAAATGTTTAATCGCCGCACCCTCCCCGCCGCCGTGGTGCAATTTTTAAGAAATCATCACTATGTTTGAACTTGTCTTTCTTGGCACTTCCTCTTCGGCCCCTTCGGTGCAGCGTGGGCTGTCTGGGCACATCATCATGCACCGCCAATATCGCTTTTTGCTGGACTGCGGCGAGGGAACGCAGCGCCAGATTTTGCACAGCGGCCTGGGCTTTAAGCGGTTGAACAAGGTGCTGCTGACCCACAGCCACCTGGACCATATCCTCGGTCTAGGCGGGCTGCTTTCCACCCTCACGCGCTGGGAAAATCTGGAGAGTGTGGATATTTACGGCGGTCGGGCGACGTTGAAGCGCGTTTCCGACTTGCTGTTTAAGGTGGTGTTTCCCGGCGGCCAGACGCCGCTGGAGATTAACCTGATCACACTGGAATCGGGCATTGTCATGGAAGACGATAAGTTTGCCCTGTCGGCGTTTCCGGTGAGCCACCGGGGGCCAGACTGTTTTGGTTTTGTGTTTGCGGAGAAGGAGCGACGGCCGTTTCTGGACGACAAAGCGGCGGCGCTGGGGGTGCCGTCTGGCCCAGAGCGCGGCCGGTTGGTGCGCGGTGAAAGTGTGACATTGGCCAACGGCCGTACCATCCACCCCAGCGACGTGTTGGGCGAGACCATCCCTGGCGTCAAATACGTCCACATCGGCGATGTGGGCCGCACCGATACCCTGCTGGAGATTTGCCGCAACGCCAACACGCTGGTTATCGAATCCACCTATATCGAGGAAGAAGCAGAGATGGCCGCCCAATTCGGCCACATGACAGCCGCCCGCGCCGCTCGCCTGGCCCAAGAGGCCGAGGTGCAAAGCCTGATCCTCACCCATCTCTCGCGCCGTTATTTCGAGCGCGACGTGCGCCGCGAAGCGCAGGCCATCTTCCCCGCCACCTTCGTCGCCCGCGACTTCGACCATTTCCAGATCACCCGCGAAGGGGCGCACCGTTTGCCAAAGAACGAGCAGGGGGAGGTGGGGTGACAGGGTGACAGGACGAGGTTGAATGATGGAAACTGCGGCTGTGGTGATTTGTGGGGCGGGTATTGCCGGGACGGCGGCGGCGTATGCGCTGGCCGTGGGGCATGGCATGAAAAATGTGGCGCTGGTGGATGAACGGCCGCCCTTAACCCTGACCAGCGATAAATCCAGCGAATGTTACCGCAACTGGTGGCCCAGCCAGGTGATGGTGCGTTTTATGAATCGCAGCATTGACCTGCTGGAGAAGCTGGCAGACGAGAGCGATAACTATTTTCACCTGAACCGGCGCGGCTATGTGTACGTGGCCGCCAGCCGGGAAACGGCCGTCTCCCTGCAACAATCCGCCGCCCACATTGCCACCCTGGGCGCGGGCGATTTGCGCATTCACGACGGCCGGGGCACCCTCTACCAACCCGCCGATCCCCACGCCTACCGCCAGCAGCCCACCGGCGCGGATTTGCTGCTGGGCAGCGACCTCATACGCGCCCACTTCCCATTTGTGACGCCAGAAGCAACGGCCGTGCTGCATGTCCGACGCGCCGGTTGGCTAAGCGCGCAGCAGTTGGGCATGTATTTGTGGCAGCAGGCCAGGGAACATGGGGCGAGATTGGTAAACGGCCGTGTCACCCACGTCAGCCAGACCAACGGCGCTGTGAGCGGCGTCCGGGTAGCCGCCGCCGGGCAGACCATCCACCTGTCTACAGGCCGGTTTGTCAACGCTGCCGGTCCTTTTTTGCGCCAGGTGGGGCAAATGGTAGGCGTAGAGTTGCCCATAACCAACGAACTGCACGGCAAAATTGCCCTGGAAGACCCCCTGGGCATTATCCCCCGAGACGCGCCGATGATGATCTACAACGACGCCGTGACGCCGCCCTGGTCGGACGACGAGCGGGCTTACCTGGCGGAACAGGCAGAGACCCGCCACTTGTTGGGCGCGCTGCCGCCGGGGGCGCATTTTCGGCCAGAGGGTGGGCCGGGCAGCCAAACGCTGTTAATGTTGTGGCCCTACCATACGGCCGTGCAAGACACCCCCCGCTGGCCGCTGCAATTCGACCCGGAGTACCCCGACGTGGCCCTACGCGGCCTGGCCTGCCTGGCCCCTGGGCTGGCAGCCTATTTTGAACGTCGGGGCAAGCCGGTGATTGATGGCGGCCATTACACCCGCACGGTGGAAAATCGGCCGTTGATTGGACCGCTGCCGCTGGCCGGGGCTTATGTGGTGGGGGCGTTGTCTGGTTATGGCATTATGGCGGCGCCGGCGGCCGGGGAACTGCTGGCGGCGCATATCACCGACGATTCCCTGCCTGATTATGCGCCAGCCTTCTTGCCGTCGCGCTATGAAGACCCGGCCTATCAGGCGCAGGCGGCGCGTTGGGCGGCTGAGGATGGGCAGTTGTAGGCGTCAAATGTCAGGCGTCAGGCATTAACATTCAAAGCAGGGCGGAGAACATGGATTTACAGGATTTGCGGATGAAGCAGGTCGAGAAGTAAATCCGTAAATCCTGCTAATCCGCTGTCCCTCTAGTGGGCTGTCGGAAAAGTAGAAATGGATACACGGATGACATGGATTTAACGGATTTACACCGATTTTCTGGTGATTTATCCGTAAAAATCCGTCGAATCCGTTCAATCCGTGTACCTATCCTGAGTTCTCCGACAGGCTGTTAGCTGAAACGAAACACCCCCCTGACAAGTGACGCCGGCTGCCTACGTGGTGTCCAAATACATTTCCACCACTTGCAGCAGTTCGGCGGCGCTGTAGGGCTTTTGCAGAAAGGCGGTGGCTGCCAGGCTGGTAAACCGCTTACCGATTTCGGTCTGGCTGTAGCCGGAAGAGAGGATGATTTTGACGCGGGGGTTGCATTGGCGCAGGGCGTGGAACGTTTCTTCGCCGCTCATGCCGGGCATAGATAAATCTAAAATGATTAGCCGGACGCTTTTTTGATTTTCACGGAAGGCGTCCAGACCGGCACGGCCGTTTTCTGCCTCAATCACCCTGACCTGGCGCAGTTCCAGAATATCTACCACCGCCTCGCGGACCAGGGCTTCGTCGTCTATCACCAGGACGGAACCGCGCAAGGGACCGGTATCCACTTTCGGGCTGGCCTGGGTTTTGGCGGAGGGGTGGATAGCGGGGAAGAACAGGCGGAAAGTGGCCCCCTGGCCTGGATGGGTGGACACTTGTAAGCCTGCTTTGTGGCCGCGCAAAATGCCTAAAACGGCCGCCAACCCCAGGCCATGTCCCGTGCTGTGTTTGGTTGTGAAAAAGGGATCGAAGATTTTAGCCAGCGTAGCCGCGTCCATGCCGTGCCCGTCGTCCTGAACTTCCAGGCAAACGTAGCGGCCGGGCGGCAGGGACGAATTGCTGTAAAGGGGGATACGGCCGTTTTCCTCATCCAGGTCCAGGCTGTTGGTACGCACGGTAACAATTCCCGGCCGCTCACCGATGGCTTCAACCGCGTTAATGATCAGATTCATCACCACCTGCTGAATTTGCCCCAGATCGCCTTCGATTGCCGGTAATGGTTCGCTCAAGTCAGAGCGCAAGTCAATGTGCTTGGGAACCGCCACCTGGAACAGGTGTAAATGGTCCTGAATGAGGGCGTTGACCTGGATGGCTCGTTTTTCAAACTGGCCGCGTCCAGAATAGGCCAGGAGCTGCCGGGTAAGGTGGGCGGCGTTTTCAGCCGCTCTGATAGATTTTTCAATGTGGGGGCGGGCGTCGGCATATTCGGGCAGCTTCGCCAGGGCCAGAGTTGCCTGCCCCAACATAGCCACCAGCAAATTGTTAAAATCGTGGGCGACGCCACCGGCCAAAATACCCAGGCTTTCCGTTTTTTGTGTCTGGCGCAGCGTTTCCTCCGCTTGTTTGCGTTCGGTAATGTCGCGGACAATACAAAAAATGAAGGAGGCGCTGTCGGCTTGTGCCAGGGCTGTGGTCAGCTCTACGGGGATGAGACGGCCGTCTCGATGCCTGAACAGGCTCTCGAAGGGGGCGCCATCTGGAGACAATGGTACGGCATTCGCCGCGTCGCTGGCCTGCAAATCGCTAAAACGCATGTGCAACAATGTCGGCAGGTCATAGCCCATCATCTGGCACGCCCGTTGGTTGGCGTCTATGATGTCGTCTGCTGGGGTTAACAAAAAAATAGCGTCGTTGGCTGTCTCAAACAAAGTCTGGTACCGGGCCTGGCTTTCGCGCAACGCGCCCTCGGTTTGCCGATGACGGGTTATATCTTCGCCAATCGCCAAAACCCCCCAGGGTGTACGGTACACCCATGAATGCAGATAGCTGTTATTGATAGGGCCTTCGACCATCTGGTCCTGACCTGTTTGCAAAACATTCAGGTAGGCGGCAAAAGAACGCGAGCGGGTAAAGCTGGGCAGCAGATCAGGCAGCTTGTGGCCCTCCAGATCGGCGATGGGTATTCTTGCCAGCACGCTAAACGCCTGATTGCAATAGAGAATCGTCAGGTCTTCTGTCAGAGCCAGAATAGGGGCGCGTATGCTGTTGAGCAAGAGACGGAGATCGCTCTCGTTGTGGCGCAAAGGTGATCCTGGCAGGTCTTCTTTCATTGCAGAGTCGCAGCAAAAACATTTTGAATAGGACTGAAATGGAACAGCCCCTGGTTTAGTACACCATGTTAGCAAAAACCTGTGGGTTTGTGACTAGGTATTATGTCACCGTGAGTAACGATCGGCGGCAACCCGGTATGGCGCTGAACACGGATTTACAAGATTTGCGGATGAATGTGGATGAAACTGGTCGAGAAGTTAATCCGTAAATCCTGCCAACCGCTGTCGCTCTAATAATCGAGTAGGACTTGAATGGTTTGCGCCGGTTGTTCGGCGATGAGGCGGTAGGCGGCGGCGGCCTGGCTCAGGGGAAAGCGATGGGTGATAAGTTGGGTGATGCGTTGGGCAGGTTGGCAGCGGGCTAATTGGGACCAGGCAATTTGCAGGCGGCGGGCGGAGGTCCAACGGCCGTGCCAGCGCGGCGCAATGTGGCTGACCTGGCTGCTAATAAGCTGCATGTGGCTGCGATGAAAATGGCCGCCTAATTGTAAACTGACCGGCTTTGTACCATACCAGGAACCGATGAGGACACGGCCGTTAAAACCGGTCACCGCCACCGCCTGATCCAACGCCGCCGGATGGCCGGACAGCTCAAACGTCAGGTCGGCGCCGGGGTAAGGGCGATCTTGTTGCAGCGTCGCCAGCAAACTGGCGCTGGCGGCCGGCGCGGCCGGGTCCAGGCTGGCGTGCGCCCCCAGGCGTGTGGACCATTCGCGGCGCAGGGCATGGCGGTCGGCCGTCACCAGGCGGGCCAGGGGCATTTGCGCCAGCAGCGCCGTCGTCAGCAGGCCGACAATGCCCTGGCCAAACACCGCCACCTGCTCGCCGATCATCGGCTGGCCGTCCATGAGGAAGGAGACGGCCGTTTCCATGTTGGGCAAAAAGACGGCCGCTGCTGCATCCAGGCCATTGGGCACGGGGATTAGCTCATCGGGTGCGGCCAGAAAATGGCTCTCGTGGGGGTGGAAGGCAAATACCAGGCGGTCCAACCAGGCGGGGTCTACGGCCGTGCCAGTGGCAACCACCCGCCCCACGGCCGCATAACCATACTTTAGCGGATAGGCAAAAGCGCCGCTCAGGGCGCTGATGGTGGCGTCCAGGGGCACGTCGGCGGGCATCTGGCCGCGATAAACCAGCATTTCCGTGCCAGGGCTGATGGCCGAGACCTCCGAGGCCACCAGCAGTTGGTGCGCCGCGGGGGCGGAGATGGTCTCCTCGCGGACCTCCACCACGTAAGGGGCGGTGAACAACAGCGACTGCCTCTTCATCCGTCCTGCCAATCTATGTCGGCGACCAGCACGATGTCCTGGCCGAGTGTCTGGTAATGGGGGTGGCGCAGATGGGGCGAGGAACGGCCGTTGTGCCAGACCACATTTTCCACGGCGTGCAGCCCACCCACTAGCAGCGGCGCAATCGTCACCGCCACCCGGTCTGCGAGATGCAAATCGAGAAAACTGGTGATGACTCGCGCCCCGCCCTCTACCATTAGCGTTTGCACGCCCCGTTCGGCCAACTGTGCCAGGAGAACGGGCAAATCTACCCGGCCCAGAGGATCGGATGGCAGGGTAAAAAGCTGCGCCCCGGCGGCTTCTAGCGCCTGGCGGCGGGTAGGGTGAGCCTGGGCGGTGGTGGCAATCCAGGGAGGGCAATCCGGGTGGTGGCACAGGAGGTTGGCCGTCAGGGGGAAGCGTAAATGGCTGTCCAGCACAATGGGCTGGGGATTTTTGCCGGGGACCAAACGCACAGTCAGGTGGGGGTCATCGGCCAGGATGGTGTTGATACCCACCAGGATGGCGTCGTGTTGGGCGCGCAGGTGGTGGCAGAAGGCCATAGATTGCGGCCCGCTGAGGGCCAGCGGTTGGCCGCGATAAGCGGTGATGGAGCCGTCCAGGCTTTGGGCGTAGCTGAGGGTGATGAAGGGACGGCCGTTGGGCCGGGCATTGGGGGGCATGGCGGGCAGGGTGGCGGGGGCACGGCCGTTTTGCCCATGCGCTGGCTCCAGATTGAGCAAGTGGCGCATCCGCTGGACTTTTGTTTGCAGGTAGGTCTGGTTTTCCGCCGTCACCTCAGTGGTCAGTGGCACGCGCGCCGTCACCTGGATGCCTTGCTGCTGCAGGCTTTCTATTTTGTCCGGGTTATTGGTGAGCAGCCGCACATTGCGCACGCCTAAGTCGCGCAGAATGAGGCCGGCGATGGTGTACTCACGGCCGTCGGCCTGGTGGCCCAACATCAGATTGGCGTCTACGGTGTCATAGCCCATATCTTGCAGGTTATAGGCGCGCAGCTTTTCGCCCAACCCAATCCCACGCCCCTCCTGGCGCAAATAGATGATAACGCCGCTGCCATTGTCGGCGATGAGGCGCATGGCTCGCTGCAGCTGCGGGCCACAATCGCAGCGCAGCGACCCCAGCACATCGCCGGTGAAACATTCCGAATGGACGCGCACCAAGACGTTATCTTGTCCAGCCACATCGCCCATGATCAAGGCCAGATGCTCCTTTTGGTCCTGACTATTCGCATACAGGCAAAGCTGAAACTGCCCCACATCGGTGGGGATGCGGGCGCAAGCCTGCTGTTGGACGGTCACTTGTGTCATGGTCTCCATCTATCAGGGTAGGGCATTGCCGCCGCGGGTGTTGCCCGGGTCTACCAGGGTGATAAATTCTGGCAGGGTGGTGGCGTGGCGAATACGCATCCGGCTCCATTCGTAGCGGTCGGTAAAGCCCTGCCAGCGGCCACCCTGGGTCGTCACCGCTCCCCAATAACCCACTTCCTGCAAAATAGCCATTGTGGTCTCATCGTAGCGGCCGGATGGGTAACAGAAATAGCGCGGCGTATAACCCAGGTGGGCGGCCAGCGTTTCTTGGGAACCCAACAATTGATAGATGACGAAGTCGCGGCTTTTGCCGCTGAGATCGGGGTGATTGCGGGAGTGGGACTCGATACGCATCCCGGCGGCGGCCATCTCTTTGAGCATATCCCAGGTCATGTAGCCGGGCAGCTCCCGGTCTACAAAATCGGTGATGACAAAAAAGGTGGCGGTGAAGCCGTAGGCTTGCAGGACGGGGAAGGCGTTTTGGTAGTTGTCCAGGTAGCCATCGTCGAAGGTGAGAATGACCGGTTTGTCGGGCAGGGTCAGTTCGTTGACAATAGCCAGCGATAAGTCGTAGAAATCAATCGGGGTGTAGCCATTTGCGGCCAGGTAGGCCATTTGCTGGCGGAACATCTCTGGCTCGGTGGAGAGATCGGTGCGGTAGATGTCGGCGTCGGCTGGGGGGGTGCTGAGGTAGTGGTACATCAGGATGGGCACGCGCAAGGTGCGGCTGTAGATGCCCTGGGGCGTGGGCAAGGCTGGCGGCGGCCCGGCAATGAGCGACGACGCGATTGGCGGCATCGCTGTGGGTGATGCTGTCGGCATCGCTGTCGGCGACAAAGTCGGCGTTTTTATGAGGGATGGTTCCGCCGTCATGGTGGCGATGGGGGAAGGCGGCGCTGTGCTTGGTGCAGGGGGAAGCAGAAGCGGCGTGGGGGAGGGCACGGCCGTTTCCCCGGCGGCGGTTGGCGCGGCGGTGAGCTGCGCCATCGCGCCTTCAGCCGCGCCGGTTTGGGTCTGGCAGGCTGTCAGCAGCAGCCCCGCCGCCAGCAAGCAGAGAAAGAGAAGGGCACGGCCGTTGTGCCATGCCCGGTAAATCGGTGCGACAGCGTCTTGCAATGTTGTGGGCAATATCATAAACAAGCAACGATAACGTACCGGCAAATCAGCGTCAAGAGCCACTCTGGTTTGTCTGCCAAATGTTAAGATTTCACCGGTGTGGAATAGATACCTGACAAGGTGGCAGAGAGGTGTGTGGGCGGTAGGCAGGTGTATATCCTTTTGGTATACTGCTGCCACACTGGTTAGCAGGAAGACCCATGTGACAGAAAATCTTGAAGAATCAGAGTTAATTGAACGGGCCAAAACGGATAAAGAAGCCTTTGGCGTGTTATACGAACGGTATCAGGGCCGAATCTATAATTACGTGTATTACCGGACCGGCAATGCAGCCGACGCGGAGGATTTAACGGCGCGCGTTTTTATGCGGGCGATGGCTCATATTGGGACTTATGAGGACAAAGGGCTGCCATTTTCCGCCTGGTTGTATCGCATTGCCCACAATCTGGTAGCAAATTGGCACCGTGACCGCAGCCGACGGCCGTTAATCGCCTTAGACGACATCGCCCAATGGCACATGGGCGATGCTGATCCTGAATTCACGGCGCAGTTGTCCGAGGATCAAGATGCGCTGCTGCAGGCAATCCGACGCCTGCCGGCCGAACGCCAGGAGATGCTCATTCTAAAATTTGTCGAGCGCCTGCCCAATGCCGAAATTGGCGAAATCATGGGGCGCAGCGAAGGGGCCATTAAATCATTATACCACCGCACCTTGTTGTCCCTGCGTGAAGAGTTTAAGGACCAGCACCCACAGCCAGCAAAACGCCGCGCCCTTTTTAGCCGCCTGCGCTGATCAAAGATCAGACCGGTTTGGCAAGCCATTGAAGTCCAGCAGTTCTCAATTTGTCATGGTGCATGGTAGGGGCGAGACGGCGCGCGCAGAAAACAGCCGCAGCGGACGACTTTTCCCGCGCCGTCTCGCCCCATAGGACCCAAAGAGCGGCGAGACAAGCGGGAGGCAAGGCATTGGTGATTGGCAAAGACGTTGCGCCGCCTGTCCCGCCCCTACGGCTGGATTGCAAATTGAGAACTGCTGATTAAAGCCATTACCAGTTGGCGCTATTACATATCAGATGTAAAATCCCGGAATTATTCATAAAACTCTTAATTTAATATGAAATTGTATATTTTGGATTGCTGCTGAAACGGGATTATGTTAGAATGCCGGGGCGATTGTGGATAAGTTCACAATCATTTAAGGGTCGGAACATGTTCTGATCATTCAGCGGCTTGGGGACGTAATCCATCATGATGCAGTCCATCATTCGGCGCAATTGCAACAGGAGAGGACCTCTTGAACAAATCGGAATCAGCGAGAAACTGGCTTATTATTTTGGCGCTTCTGATCGTGACCGGGGTGGTAACGGCCGTATGGCCTTTATTAAGCCTGAACCTGGGCATCTCCTTTGGTTTTGGTCCCAACCGGCCGTCCGTGGAGCAGCCCGGTATTGTGTTCCCGGTCCCGGCGTTTCTGGTTGAGCAGTTAGGCACACAACTAACGCTGAGCAGTTTCCAGGTATTTGTGGCCTTTGTTGTCATTCTGGTCTCGGTGGTCATCACCACCCTTGTGGTTGGGGCGATTTTGTCCTTTTTGATTCGGGCGTTGTCTAAGTCAGCAACGGCCGTTACCACCGGCGAAACCTACCAAAAAGCGACAGCTTCCCTGGATAAACGACAGCAAGAAAAACTGGCAGCTCATCGCGCCCGCAGCCCTAAGCCAAACGCCCCCGGCGGATACACCTATCAGCTAGACCCTGTTAGCTTTTCTCTGGTTATCCTGCTCTTTGTGGCCCTAGTAGGGACCCTGCTGTATGCTGAATTTGCCCCATCCGGTGAATTTGTCTTGTTTGGGCAGACGTTTTCTACCGCCACACCCATCCTCATCATTCTGTTCGTCATTACCATCCCCATTTTAGCCTGGCGCGTTCGCGGACACCGGCTAACGGCCGTTGCCGAAAAAGACCACGCCCCCATTCCCTGGGACTTCATCGCCGTGTTGGTAGCTGGCTTGCTCATTGTCGGCGTTGGGGTTGGGCTGATGATGTTCCTCAACAACTCTGCCTGACAGCACTGTTCAGTATCCAGTGTTCGGTGTTCGGTATGTGTTTTCAAGGAGTAGAGGCTGCTAAATACGGATCACTGAATACCGGTTAGTGAACACAGAACACTGAATACAGTCTTCTGTTCACCGGTCCTTACCTTCGTCAAAAACCTGGCTGAACTGACGTTTATTGGTTGTTTTAGAAGCAGCGCGGTTTTCACAATCGTTCTGCCTGTCAGAAAAACGCCAACATCTGTCAGTTGATAGGCCTGAATCAAACCAATCACATTTCCAAATTTAGCGCCTGGGAAAAAGCCTCTGATCACCAATCTGAGCGCCCGTTTCCAGGCCGAACAAGCTCAATAGGTCATCCTATTGGTCTGCCTGTTTGCCAAACCGCAAGGTATATTCACATGGGTAAAAGAAAACATTATATCGCAGTCGCGGTCCTGATTGTTTTAACCACGCTCGTTCTCCGCTTTTTTATCTTGGGCCCGCTGTACGTTTTGCCAACCGCCGCCAGCAGCGAGGCCGGCCCCATTGACGCCATGTTCGACGCCCACTTCTGGCTGATCTCCTTTCTGTTTGCCCTGATCATGGTTTTTATGCTCTATTCCGCGGTGGTTTTCCGCCGTAAACCGGGCGATGAAGAAATGGGAACATACGTACACGGCCACACCGGGCTAGAGATTGCCTGGACCTTCATTCCCACCGTGTTCGTCATCGGTTTTGGCATTTGGGGGGCTGTTACTCTCAACGCCCTGACAGCCCCGAACCCCGAAGAAATGACGATTCGCGTCTGGGGGCAGCAGTGGGCCTGGTTGTTTGAATACCCGCAGCAAGAGGGCATCACCGCGCCAGAACTGATTTTACCAATCAATCAACCCATCGTTTTAGAAATGGAATCACGGGATGTTTTGCATTCTTTCTGGATTCCTGAGTTTCGGGTGAAACAAGATTTGCTGCCAGGGCGTAAAACCTTTCTGCGAATCACGGCCACCGAGTTAGGCGACTATAAGCTGCTCTGCGCCGAAATTTGTGGCTTACAGCACACCACCATGGTGGCCGATGTGCGCGTCGTAAGCCAAAGCGAGTTCGTGGCCTGGGCCGACGAGCGCATGGGTGGTCCGGCCTATGCGGAGATGACGCCGGCCGAACGCGGCGAAATCTGGTATACGGAATATGGCTGCCTGGCCTGCCACAGCCTGGATGGCCGGGATATGGCCGGACCAACATGGTTGGGGCTTTATGGTCATGAAGCTCAACTTGCCGATGGCACGGCCGTTCCCGTAGACGACGATTACCTCCGGGAATCTATTGTCAACCCCAACCTTAAGCTAGTCGCCGGTTACAATGCCGACGTCATGCCGCAAAACTTTGGCGAACGCATGGCCGAAAAAGAAGCGCAAATCCTGGCCGCCGAAGGCATAAGCATAGACACCATCGCCGACCTCATCGCCTTCATCCAAACCATCCAGGAATAACAGAGCCAACACCAGGTTCTGGAGGACATTTATGAGAACGTTAGGCATCATCTTTACCTCTGGGTACATACGCGGCCTGATCGGTCAGGCCATCTTTACCTTCGCCGGTATTGGCCTGGTAGGCGGCGTCCGCACGGCTTTAGGGCTAGAGCCGAATGTGGAACCAGGCGTCGTCCTGGGATCTGTTCTGGGCATTATCGGCTTTTTACTCTTTGCCGGCGTCCTCACCGATTGGCTCAAATGGATCGTTGGCAAAAAAACGCCACTGCGGCACGGCACGCCGCCCGGTAAACCAGAATGGTCCCGTTATGTCAATGTAGACTATAACCACAAGGTCATCGGCATCCAATACGGCTTCACCAGCCTGTTTGTCCTGTTGGTGGGTGGCATTTTCGCCCTCACATTCCGGCTGGAACTTTCGCAGCCAGGGGTGCAGTTCCTGGCAAACGACACATACAACACCCTGTTTAGCGCCCACGGCATAGTCATGATCGCCAGCATCCTATTGGGCGTTGGCGCCATGATCAATTACCTGGTTCCCCTGATGATTGGCGCATCGGACATGGCTTTCCCCCGACTCAACGCCTTTAGCTACTGGGTGGGTGTCCCGGCCATTATGCTGATCCTGGCCGGCATGGTTGTGGGGGGATGGGACACCGGTTGGGTGGCGTATCCGCCGCTCAGCTTCCGCGCACCGCTGGGGGTCGTTCTCTTTTTAATGGGCTTCTATTTGAACGGCCTTTCTTCCATTGCCAGCTCCATCAACTTGCTGGTGACAGTTTCCTTTATGCGCGCACCGGGCATGTCCTTGTTCCGTATGCCCATTTTTGTGTGGGCGGCCGTCGCCACCTCCCTCATCCAGTTTACCGCCACCCAAACAGTTGGTGTGGCCCTGACCCTGAATGTGATGGAGCGCGTGGCCGGGCTGACCTTCTTTGATCCGGCCGGCGGCGGCGACCCTGTTTTGTACCAACATCTGTTCTGGTTCTATTCCCATCCGGTGGTATATGTGTTTGTGCTGCCGGGGTTGGGCATCATCAGTGAACTGCTGCCGGTGTTCTCGCGTAAGCCGCTGTTTGGCTACAAATGGATTGCGCTGTCCAGTCTGGGCATTGCCTTTGTCGGCTTCCTGGTGTGGGCGCACCACATGTTCACCTCCGGCATGAACGACGCTCTGCGCATCCCTTTTATGATGGCGACCATGTTTGTGGCGATTCCCACCGGCGTGAAGTTCTTTAGCTGGATAGCCACCATGTGGGAAGGCAAACTGACTTTTGAAACGCCGATGTTGTTTGTGCTGGGCGCGATCTCCGTCTTTTTGATTGGCGGCGTTACCGGTCCGATTTTAGGGACCATCCCTACCGATTTGCACCTGCACGACAGCTATTGGGTGGTGGGCCATTTCCATGCGACGATGTTTGGCGGCTTCGTTTTTCCGTTCTTTGCCGCCATTTATTATTGGTTCCCCAAAATTTCAGGGCGCATGTACAACGAGGCTTTAGGTAAGCTGCATTTCTGGCTGATGGTCCCCGGTTTTTGGGTGATGAGCCTGGGGCAAATGCAAATTGGCTTGTTGGGTATGCGCCGCCGCATCTCCGATTATGATCCGGCTTTGGGCATACAAGGGACGCAGGTACTCATTACTATTGCGGCTCTGGTCATCGGCTGGTCGGTGATTATTATGTTGTATAACCTGATCAGCAGCGCCCGGTCCAGGGAGATGGCGGTTACCAATCCGTGGGGGTCCCGCTCGCCGGAGTGGCAGATTCCTTATCCTGTGCCGGAATTTAACTACGATGCCCCATTTGAGGTGGTCGGCGACCCCTACGATTATGGTCTGGTTGGCTCCAGGTATGTACAGATGCAGCCGGCGCCGGCTCCGGCTGGGGATTAGCCTAACATACTGGCGACTAACGCGAGGAGTGTGACGTGGAATTACAAAAGAAAGCAGCCTGGCGGCAGGGCAATATCGTTGCCATTTTATTGGTCGTTTTAACGATCATAGAATTTGTGATTGCCATTGTGAATGGCTCGGCCGTTTTTCTGTTTATTGTGGCCTTGATTAAAGCGGCGATTATTGTGCAGGTGTTTATGCACGTCTATCGGTTGTGGCGCGCGGAGGAGCATTGATGAGCGCATATACCAAAGTATCTACGGAACTACCTCAGGGCGCTCATGCCCATGACGAGGATCGCGGCCATGAACTGCCTTACGCTGTACAGGTAAGGGCGAATCGTCTGGGTTTGTGGCTGTTTTTCATCTCGGAGTTTTTCTTGTTTGGGGCGCTGCTGATTACCCGGTTTTATTTGTGGAATGAGCCGGGGGTGGGACAGACACGGCCGTCACTCAGCCAGGAATTGGGGTTAATTACCACCAGCATCTTGCTGCTCAGCAGCTACCTGGTGTATCGCGGTGAAACCGCCATGACTTATGGCGACCGTAAGGTGTTTACCCAATCCTACTTGTGGGCGGCCATTCTGGGGCTGCTCTTTTTCATCGGCGTGGTGGTGATGGAGTGGAACCTGTTTGGTCTGCGCCTGGATTTGTTTGGCATTGAGTGGTTTGGTCATTTAAAGCCATCTGATGGCGTGTATGGCGGCGTTTTCTACATGATGACCGGGATGCACGCCCTGCATGTGATCAGCGGCGTGTGGCTGCTGTTGGTGGTCTGGAACCGGGGACGCAAGGGCGAATATTCGCCGGAGCGCCATTGGGGTGTAGAAGGGGTGGCGCTGTATTGGCATTACGTGGATGTCGTCTGGATATTTTTCTATCCGGCGTTGTATTTGATTGGTACGGCCGTGTAAAAAACCACAATGGACCCAGTCCTTAAAGCCGTTCTTACTTCGTGGAACTGGCGTTTCACCATTCTGTTAGTCCTGGCGCTGGCCGGGGCTCTTTATTCCATTGGCTGGTGGCGGCTGCGGCGGCGCAGCCAGCGCCGCCTGCGCCCGACGCGCCGCCCTGGGCAGCCCTGGCCTCTATCGGCGCGGTGGCGGTTGGTCTCTTACCACACTGGCCTGATCGTTGCCGCCATTGCCCTCATGTCGCCCATTGATGTGTTAGGCGGGCAGCTTTTCTTCATGCACATGATCCAGCATTTGCTGCTGATTATGATTGCCCCACCCCTGCTGCTCATTGCCAATCCCATGGCGACCATGCTCTGGGGACTGCCGACCGATGCGCGCCGCTGGCTAGGCGGCGGCCTGAGCAAGGCGCTGCACCGCGAATCGCCCTTTCGTCATGGGCTGCGTATCGTCACATCGCCAGGCGTTATCTGGCTGACCTGGGTTATTGTGTTGGTCGGCTGGCACGACCCCAACATGTACAACTGGACCCTGCGCAACGAGGTGGTCCACGACGTAGAACACCTCTCCTTCTTCCTGGTAAGCATGGCCTCTTGGTGGCGGACGACGGCCGCTGCGCCGCGCATTCACGGCCAGTTAGGGCTGATGGGCCGCATTGTGTTGGTCCTGGCCCTGGTTCCGCCCAATATGTTCACCGGGGTAGCCATCGCCTTCGCCGAAAGCCCGATTTATACTTATTACGTGGACGTGCCCCGGTTGTGGAATATCAGCGTGATGACCGATCAGCGCATTGGCGGCATTCTGATGTGGATTCCGGGCAGCATGATGTACATCATCGCCGCGCTGGTATTGGTGGCCCAATTTTTAGGCCAGGAAGAGCGTAAACCCAGTTTGCCTGAAAGCAAATGGGCGACCGATGAAGCCTTATTAGCGCCGGGCTTAAAAAAGTAGCGCCAAATTGCTTATCACCACAGAGGCACGGAGGACACGGAGATTTTACCCGTCAATCTTTGGTGTTTTCTGTGCCTCTCTATGGTTGTACCCCTGATGAATAGGTTGCATGGTCAGTGTCGAAATTCTCGGCACTTCTCACGGGCCAGGGGAAGTTGGAGCCAATGGTATGGAACGCATCAAGTTAGTGGTACGCGCCCTGTTTAGCCGCCAATGGTGGTGGGTGACGATTCTGGTTCTGGCATTGACGGCCGTTTTTCTCCGTTTGAGTGTGTGGCAGTGGCAGCGGCTGGAGCAGCGCCGGGCGGAGAATGTTGTGCTGGCGCAAGCGCTGGCGGCGCCGCCGGCGCTGTTAACGGCCGTCTCCCTCCCCCCAGACCTTACCACCTTCCAGAACCGCGAAGTGTTCGTCTCTGGCACGTATGATCTGGCGCACCAGATGGCCCTGAAGGTGCAAAATTGGAACGGCCGTGCCGGTATTCATCTCATTGCCCCACTGGTGGATGAAGATGGCGAGACGGCCGTACTCGTTGATCGCGGCTGGATACCGGACAGCGAAGCTGACCCAGCCCGCTGGTCCCAATTCGATGAAACCGGGCCAATCACCATAACCGGCTACGTCGCCCTCTCCCAAACCATCTCGCGCCAGGCGACCAACAGCCTTCAGGCGACCAACAGCCTGCCCGGCAGCCCGCAAACGGAGTGGTATCGGGTAGACATCGCCGCTATCCAGCAGCAAATGCCCTACAATTTGCTGCCAGTCTACGTCATCCAATCGCCGCCGCCTGACGGCAATACGGCGCTGCCGTTTCACGCCGAGCGGGAAATTGATTTGTCGGAAGGCTCCCATTTAAGCTACGCTATCCAATGGATTTTTTTTAGTCTGTTACTAGGCGGCGGCTACCTGATTTATGTTAACAAGACTGTCTCTAAAAAAGTGGCACGGCCGTAAACGCGGCCTGTTGATTTGCGTTGGGCTGTCCGCGCTGTGGTGGCTGGCAGCGGCGCATCTTGTCTGGGCGCATGGCGGCGGCACGATCCATGTGGCCGGTGAAACAACCGGCCCCTATCGGGTGACGGTTTGGGTTGCGCCCAATGGAGGGAAGCTGGCAAGAAGCTGCACTTCACCGTCGCGGTGGTCAGCGCGGCAGACAATCAGATGGTGTTGGACGCGGACGTGCTGATGGTGGTGTTGGCGGAGGAAACGGTCGTTCTCTCCGGCCCGGCCACTACGGCCCAATCCCTCAACAAGCTCTTCTACGAGGCTGATTTTGACGCGCCAGCCATTGGCGACTATCAAGTAGAGGCGCAGGTCAGCGGCGCGGCCGGGGCGGGCGCGGTTTCGTTTGACCTGACCGTGCAACCGGCGCGGCAAAACAATCTCCTGTTTGTTGGTCTGGCCGGACTGCTGCTGGTCAGCGGATTGGGCCTGTTTCTATCGCAGCGCAGCGCCAAGGCAGATTAACAACCCCTATAAATCATGGGGCATTGGGCGGCGTCTGGGGAACGGGCTGTTATAATGCGCTATGGGAGTCAGAAAATGCAGAGTGTTGGGTGTTGGCGGCCGGTGGCGGCCGGTGGCGGCCGTTGGCCCTTCGTCCAGACAAGCGTCAGGCAAATGACAGACACAAGGTGGCTAAAATATGCACAAACGCGCCAATTTTAATCTGGCAGAAGGCTGGTCTACACTGGCTTTGCTGCTTTTGCTCATCATCATCCCCACCGTTGCCATTATGCAGGCGGAACTGACGCCAGGAACCCATGTGCTGCCGCTGGTCGGAATCATCGCCGTTGTCACTGGTTTGTTGCTGGCCAAAAGCCGTTTCAGCGCCAATTCTGCCCATCTTTTCAGCCTGGTTTATGGTCTGTTTTTCATCTTTTACCTGGTGGGCACAACATTGCCGGCCGACCTTACCTGGCGCGAGCGGGTGCTGGACCTGGTGGCGCGGCAGGCGAATTGGTTTCAGAAAGCGTTTGACGGGGGGACCAGCCGAGATGGGTTGGTTTTTGTGATGCAAACGGCCGTTGTCTTTTGGTTATTGGGGTATACGGCCTCCTGGTACACCTTTCGCAGCCTGCGTGTCCGGCGCGTTATCTTGCCCACCGGCCTCGTTCTGCTGAGCGTTGTTTATTATTATTACGGTCCCAAACCGTTGCTGATCTACCTGGCGCTTTATATTGTTGTGGCCCTGGTTTTTATCGCCCGCACCTTTCTGATAAGCCAGGAACAGGTGTGGCAGGCAGCCTCTGTGCGCTACGAACGAGGCATTCGCTCCAGTTTTATCCGCGCCGGTTTTCTGGCGGCGCTGGTGTTGATGATTATCGCCTACCCGCTGCCCAAGTTATCGGCGAGTACGGCCGTTAACGAAGCCCTCAGCGGCACGCGCGGCCCCTGGCGCGAATTTCAGGAGACCTGGACCCGTCTCTTTTCCGCGCTGCGCGCCTATGGCACGGCCACCAGCGACCCCTATCAGGAAACGATGTCTCTGGGCGGCCCCCGTTCTGTGGGCAATGACCTGGTGATGGATGTCTACGTGCCGGAGCCGCTGCCCAATTTATATTGGCGGGCCATTGCCATGGACACTTACCGCGATGGCGGCTGGAGCCTGACCAATGGCGAGACGATCCTCCATTTTCCCGACGATGGGCCGCTAGACACGCCGCCGTTGGCCGGGCGAGATACCATCACTCAGACCGTGGTGAATTTTTTGCCCAATTCCAGTTTTTTATACGCCGCCCCGGAAGTTATCAGCTCTAACCGGCAAATGTTTGTGGATTGGACGCTGGATGAAGATGGTCATGTACTGGTCGCCGCGGCGCGTTCGCGCTTCGTTTTGCGGCAGGGCGATCAGTATCAGGTGGCCTCCAGCATTTCCAGCGCCGATACAGACAGCCTGCGACGGTCTTCCACGCAGTACCCCCAATGGATTTTAGACCGTTATTTGCAGGTTCCGCCGGAAATCAGCCGGGAAACCTTGTCGCTGGCGGCGGCGCTAACGGCCGATTACGACAATGTGTTCGACAAGGCAACGGCCGTGCAAAACTACCTGCGTGAAGCTATCACCTACAACGACCAGATTGCCGCACCGCCGCCCAACGTTGAACCCATCCACTACACCCTGTTTGTCAGCCAGGAGGCGTACTGCACCTATTACGCCTCGGCCATGGCCATCATGCTGCGTTCCCAGGGCATTCCGGCGCGGATTGTTAACGGTTATGTACAAGGGGATTACGACCCGCTTACCAGTTCCTACCGGGTACGCGCCAGCAACGCCCACACCTGGGTGGAAGTGTATTTCCCGGCTTATGGCTGGATTCAATTTGAACCCACCGCCAGCATCCCCGTGTTGGTACGGCAAGAATCTACCGAAGCTGGCGCGGAGTTGGCGGCCAATGCGTCTTCGCCGATTGGCAATCCTGAACTGGCCGCATTATTGGACGATCCCCCATTCGGCGATGTGGAGCGCGGCGGCGATGTAACGACCGAAGCTGACTCAACCCCGGCGTCCCAACCGACCTGGTGGCAGCGCCTGCCGCTGTGGCAGGTGACCGGGGTGACGCTGGTTCTGGCGTTTGCTCTGGGTTTGATGTGGCTGGCAAATGAGATGAACAGGCGCGTCGAAACAGACGTGACGCGCAGCTATTCGCGGCTGGAATCCTGGGCGCGTTGGTTGGGAATTTCGTTCAAATCGGCCAATACCCCTTACGAGCGGGCGGATATGCTGGCAACGGCCGTGCCTGAAGGCAAAACACCCATCCGCAACCTGACCCAACAATTTGTGCTAAAGCAGTTTAGCCGAACGCATGGCGAAGAGGATGGTTTCGATTCGTTGACGGAATGGCAGGTGTTACGGCCGTTGTTACTCCGCCAAAGCATCGTCAGCCGTCTAGAAAAGTGGCGCCAACGCCGTTAAATCCTTGCGCCAAGAAAAACCCCCCTTTAACTCCTTCCCGGCTCTGCTATAATCCAGAGGAACACTTGGTATAGATATTCAGATAATGATTTTGTGTAGGGCGGGCCTCGTGCCCGCCCGTCTGCCAGAGGGCGACCACAGGGGTCGCCCCTATCAGTCAAAATGTTTATCTGAAATTCCATAACAGAAAGGTCAGAAGTTAGCGCGCCGTGGCTGTTTGCCAGAGGCACTGCTTACTGACCACTGAACGGGAACAGCCCATCATGCACAATACAATGGGCGTCTCTGGTTGCAGAGCAGGGAGGGCACTCCGTGAGCGAGCAGTCTATCACCCAGGTACACCGCAATCTGAAACACCTGCGTGAAATGGTGGATCAGTTGGGTGGCGCTGTGAACCAACAGCACACCATGATCACCACCCGCGCCGAAATTACCCGCCAGGCGGCCGTACAATCCACCGACGAACTATCCCGCCTGTTTGTCCAGGTACGCCGCACCCTGGAAGACCTGGAACGGCGCATCGAAGCCCAGGCCAAAGAACACGAGCAGCTCAAAGCGTTGCAAGAAATCGGCGCCGTCGTCAACTCCTCGCTAGACCTGAACCAGGTGCTGGCCGAAGTGATGGACGCCATCATCAACCTGACCCAGGCCGAACGCGCCATCCTGCTGCTGATAGACGAAAAAAGCGGCCAACTCACCGTGCAGGTTGCCCGCAACGTAGACCGCGAAACCATTGAAAAATCCTCCTCTTTTGAGATTAGCCGAACCATTGTGCGTTCCGTCGCCGAGTCTGGTGAACCGGTGGTGACGATGAACGCCCAATCTGACCCCCGCTTTTCGGCTACCGAAAGCATCATCAGCTACAACCTGCGCTCGATCCTGTGCGTGCCGCTGAGCATTAAGGACACCACCATTGGCGTCATTTACGCCGACAATCGCATTGCTTCGGGCATCTTTGGCGATGCGGATCGGGATTTGCTGGCGACTTTTGCCAACCAGGCGGCCGTCGCCATCGAAAACGCCCGCCTCTTCCAACAAATTCGCCAACACCTGACCGAAATCACCGAAATGAAAGACCTGATGGACAACGTGTTTGAGTCTATCGCCAGCGGCGTCATCACCATCGGCGATGATGATCGCGTCGCGCTCTACAATCGCGCCGCCGAACAGATTTTAGGCGTACCGCCCCTTTCGATTATCCACGAAACCTATACCAAGGCCCTGAGCGTTTTGGGGCTGCCGGTGAAGCCAATCGTGGAAGAAGTAAAGCGCAGCGGCGGCACGCAAAACACAGAAATGGATATTGTTGTCGGCCAACGGCCGGGTACAACCACCTTAAACCTCACGTTTTCGCCGCTGCGCGATTTCCAACAAGAGACGTTGGGCGTGGCAATGGTACTGAACGACATTTCCGAGACCAAGCGCCTGGAGAGTGTGCGCCGCTATTTGCCGCCAGCCCTGGTGGACCAGGTGCGCGATCTGGATGCAGCGCAGCGGCCGCAGCGCCGCGAGATCACCGTGTTGTTTGCCGATGTGCGCGGCTTTAGCACCTTCAGCGAAAATCTGGACCCGGAGACGTTGATCCAGGTGATTAATGGTTATTTTACGCAGGCGGTGCGGGCCATCTCGCACTTTGGCGGCCTGACCGATAAGTTTATGGGCGACGCGGTGATGGCTTTGTTTAATACGCCGCTGAATCCTCAGGAAGACCAGGTAGAGCGGGCCATTCGCACGGCGCTCATGATTCAAAACAACATGACGGCTTATCATCTGGACATGCCGGTGGATAAGCGGCTTTATTTTGGCACCGGCATTCATGTTGGCGAGGCGGTTGTCGGCAACGTGGGCAGCTTACAGCGCAAAGATTACTCGGCCATTGGCGATGCGGTGAACCTGGCGAAACGGGTGCAGGAGACGGCGCGGCCGGGCCAGATTTTGCTCAGTGCGGCGGCCTATGAGCGGGTGAGAGAGTGGGTCATCGCCGAGCCGATGAATCCGATGCGGGTGAAGGGACGGCAAACGTTAGAGCAGATTTACGAGTTAATCGGGATGAGAAACAGTGGATCGTGACGCGGCGGAGGGGGGAACGGCCGTTCCTGCCCTACTCTCCTACCACCACCGG